>JASLVU010000016.1 GCA_030741225.1 Candidatus Poseidoniaceae archaeon
TGCAGACTCTTGAATATAAGAGTCCCCTAAAGAAAAGTTAACGATACGAATTCAAGTGTACGAGACCGACTTCAAGTCGGTCATGCGTTGGATGGACCTCAATGAGATGGACCGGAACTTGTAACTCTTCAGCAAGTTCTTCGGCCAGTGAAATCGGGAGTTCTATGCGCTGATGGTGTGCATCGTATCGAATCCAACCGTCTGCAATTCCAAATTCATGTTGCAGTTCCTCTACATCATCGCTAGCATCGGCAAGAGATGTTGGAATGGCCCCAAACACGATTGTGTCGTCTTTGCTGAGCACTTCATAAGGCCTCAAATTTGCTTGGCCTCGGCGACGGAAACGTGCTCGAAGTTGTCCTGCATCCTTGTATCGAGCAGAGCAGAACTTTAGGTGGAAATCCATGTCTTTCGATGCTTCTTTGAGCCGAAGAGCAAGTTCTGCCGAACCTTCTGCAGCTGCAGTGATGCCACCGCTCAGATTAAATCCTCGAACATCCATATTTTCTTGGTTTCCAACGGTGATTTCCAACTCATTCAGATTGAGAAAGTTGACTGGAGATGCATCAAGTTCATCGAGTAATGCAAAGAGTTGAGATTCTTTGTCCGGTTCACATGGTAGTTCGACACCAACATCAATCCCAACTGCGGAGCAGGCCTCGATAACTGGCAGATATTTGTTCAATGTCCCATCAAGAAGATGGAATCGTATCTCATCCAATCCTGCTGAACCGAAGTCAGCAGCTAGCGATACATTGAACGGAATCGATGTGTACAAGTGTATATGGTGTTCGGCACCAAATGCCGATTTCAACTGCCTGACTGCTTCGAGAGACTTTTCAGCATCCATCAAAGGATCGCCACCTGTAATTCCGGTTCCGGTTGCACGCATGGCTCGACCCTCCTCAATGACCTCATTCCATGTAGTGCAGCGGCGCTCGTTAGCAAACATGTCTGGGGTTTCTTTCCGGTTGTCAGAAAGAGGGCAATAATCACACCCCCAATGGCATTTACCGGTAACAAATAGCACCAATTTGCTACCACGCTGACACTGAACACAACCCTCTGCCTCGCCATCATCAGCGGGAAGAATTTCGGTCGCCATAGGTAGAGACAGGGTCATTTGTATCGCTCACCCGACTGCACTGATGATTTCAAACCCTCGCTTCTAAACAGGATTTTTCGCCTCAATTGCATGTTTTAACAACCACCGGTGGAAACGATAGTCACCGGTTAATTCTGGGTGAAAGGTGAGAGCCAAACGATTCCCATCGAGAACACCCACTGTTTCATGCGATAATTTGACAACTTCATCGCATTGAATTGTAGATTGCTCAAATCGAGGAGCTCGAATGAATACTCCATGGAATCGCTCGCAAGATAGTGATTCATGAGTCGTACCAACTGGAAGGGGTTGGTGATTGAATTCGTTTCGATGCAAATGTTGGATTTCAATCTGTGAACCGGAGGGTGTTTCTAATTCAACATCAAGCATCGCTTCAAATGAATCACGTTGGCGCCCCCAAGCGTTACGTGAAATCTTACAATCCACAAACGGTGTAAACGATAATTCTGGCTGTGCGAGAAGTATTGCACCTGCACATGTACCAAGAACTGGGCGTTTAGGATGTTCTTTCATCCATGAAAAAAGAGCGGGGAGCAGAGATTCACTTTGGCTTGCCTTTCGCATTGCAGTTGATTCGCCCCCTGGTAAAACCAGGCAATCAAGTTCCGAATCAACTTGCTTGCCCATCCGTAATTCAACAATCTCAATTTGTATCCCCAGTTGTCGAGATGCAGCATAAAGTGCCTCTGAGTGTTCATGCCGTGCACCTTGAAGCATCGCCACTCCCACCCGAACCATGTTGGTCTGTCGAGGCACTTCCCTAAGAGCCCAACGACACAAATCTGCAAAGAACAGTGTGGAGAGAGGTGGTTGACCCCTTGAATTGAAAAGCCTCCATGCACTGCAATGTCCATGGACCTAAAGCAAGACTGTTTTCTCGTCCCCGGGCCGGTTCGCATGAGTGAATCATGCCTCCAAGCTCTGTCCAGCCCAGTCATGACTGCACGAGGAACCGAATTTCGAGATGTTATGGCACACTTAAACTCTGGACTCCGATACGCGTTTAATCTCTCCCCGTCTCAGCCAGTTCGTGGCACTCAATCATGGTCTGGAGATGACGATTACAAAGTTGTAGTGGTCTCAGGAAGTGGTACTGCTGCCATGGAAATGGTCATTGCTAACAGGTTCCGTTCGAACGATCTTGTACTGGTTCCAACGAACGGAAAATTTGGCGAGAGAGTCGCAGAGATGTGCAAGCGATTTTGTAATGTCAAGCACATAAAGTACGAATGGGGGCGTGCATTTGACCTGTACGAACTTGAACAACAACTTGGACGTGGATGCTACGAATCTCTTCTGATTTGTCACAATGAGACCAGTACAGGTATCACTCAAGATGCCGCTGCAATTGCAGAAATGTGTCAGCGGCACAAAACATCATTCATCCTTGACGGCATAACATCAGTTGGTGGTTTACCGGTTCACCCACAAGAATGGAATGCTGAAGCAGTCGTCATGGGGGCACAAAAATGCACTGCGGGACCCTCAGGAATTGCTGCAATCGCAATCAACTCACGATTCATTGAAAGAGTCCATGCAATCCGTGAACAAGGAGATTCAAATCCCAACTACTACTTTGATATGGTATCTGCCCTGAAAAAGGGAGATGATGACCAAACTCCGTGGACACCTGCGATTAATCTTGCCATGGGATGGGCTGCATCTCTTGACAATCTCAAGAGTGAATCCAATGAAGGCCGATGGAACCGCTGTGAAAAACTCGCCCATGGTGTTCAAAATCTATTTCTTGACCTCGGATTCGAACTTCTCGCTGACCAGCAGCAGAGAAGCAACACAGTTACTGCGATTCTTTATCCAGATGGTATCGATGATTCATGGCGTAACCGACTCAAAGAAGATTACAATACCCAAGTCATTGGTGCTCAAGACCACCTGAAAGGCAAAATGTTCAGAATCGGTTCGATGGGTGAAACACCAATTGAAGAAATGGTTGAGGGATGCAAAAGAATGGTTCATTGCTTCAAATCCTTTGGTCTAGAACTCCCTGAACTCGATGTTGGTTCCTATTTTGTATGAGGTTTTGTTGTGGATAGATTCATTGTCTTGGGTCGTTTTCAGCCGTTTCACAAAGGCCATGAATATCTCGTAAAAACTGCTTTCTCGATGATGTCCGATGAAGATGAATTGGTCGTTGCAATTGGCTCTCAGCAAGCAGGATGGGAGCCAAACAATCCCTGGACTGCAGATGAACGTCAGGGGATGATTCAAACTTGGGCAGATGCTGAAAATATTGCCTGCACTATTGTGTCCATTGAAGACATCAATGACCCACCGAACTGGGTGAAACATGCTGAAAAATCTCACGGAACAGGAACCCTCGTTACAACTGATTTGGAAACAAAACAATTGTACGATGATGCAAATTTTGAAGTTGAAATGTTGGAAATGAATGAACGTGACCGTTTTGAAGGATGGAGAATTCGGCAGACAGCAAAAATGCTTTCCACGGTTTACGATGACGATGCCGTTCGAGAAGTTCTCAAAGAGAGTATTCCTCGTGCCGTTATCGAATGGCTTATCGAGAACGATGCTCTTTTCCGTCTCTCAACTTTTGAAACCGGCGTGTATGCAGGTTAATTACTTCCGAAACAATTTCTTCTTGAATTCTTTCTTGACGTGTTCTTTTGCAACTTCGTTGATTTTTTTCTCAGCTTTCTCCTTTGCACTGTTTGCAACATTGGAAATCTGTTCTTTGGCTTTGTCAACAATCGGCTTGCTCACACCGTCAATAACCTGGCGCTTCGCACTTTTCGCTGCAGTCTTCGCTGCTTTTTTCGCTGCTTCACCCGCTTTGCCTGCTGCTTTACCTGCCAGTCCTTTGACCATGAAGTCAACTTATGATGGCACCACATCAAACTTGCGCCGTTATTCATCTGATGCGACAACAACGCGCGAAGCAATCAAGACCCGCTGTTTGTACATGTATCCCGACTCTAGAACATCAACTACTTTCCCAGGAGGGAAGGCATCTGATGAAGGAATTGTAGTTATCGCTTCCATTTTTGCTGGGTCAAAGTCTTGTCCTTTGGCTTCAATAGCAACAACGCCGTCGGCAGAAAGTTCGTGCCACATCTTGTTTCGAAGCAATCTCAATCCTTGAGCAACAGCAGATGTATCGTCCTCATCAAGATTATCCAAAGCACGGTCGACATCTCCAAGAACAGTTAACATTCGACGAGCCAGACCCATTCCACTGTATTGAATCAATTCAGCTTTTTCAGCCATGAGACGCTTGCGAATGTTTTGGATTTCAGCATCTTTGTAGGCGATTTCTTTTTCTGCTTTTTCTGCTCGAAGATTGGCTTGCTCTAACGGATCGAGTTCCTCTTCTTCGATGGTATCTGCCAAATCTATTGTATCCATTCCCTCTTCGATAACAGGAACTGAATCATCAATTTCATCATCCGAACCTGCTGGTTCTTCGGAGGGCACTTCTTCACTCATTGTGTGATGCGTTCATGGAGTGGTCTTTGAACCCCTCGCCGAATCAGTTAGGAAGTTTCGTAGATTCCATTTGCCATGGCCCCATTTCTCTGGCTCAAGATGTTCTCTTCCGATAATTCCTACATAATCAGGGTTTGAATGAAGGGTTGTAACGGCATGCACAAACAAACGAGTCGCTCGATTATGAGCCTCATATGTCGGAACTATTTTTGGGTCTTCACTTTCATCAAGTGTCTCACCCAACTCTTTTCTTCGTTCCATCCAATCTAGACATACGGATTCAGAAAACTCATCTTCGGGCAACCCATTGAGCCGACTGTAGACCTCTGACCATGTCGATTGAGAATACAGGTCAGTATTGTCCTCAATTACTCTCTGCAACGCAACATCGAGGTAAAGATAGGCGCGACCCTCCCATACTTCCCAAGCCCCAGGACTGGCCCATTGCATGAGAAGGAGAAGTCCCTCACATCCGTTATCCAATCCTCGAAGAACCTCAAACACAGAACCTTCGTGACCAGTCGGTATTGTGTCCAACCAATCGAGAATTTCTGCCTCAATATCAATGTCGAAACTGCGTTTGAGACGAGGGTCCTGTGAAGGGCGTAATTCACGTATGACTCCTTTTTCCAATTGAGAATAGAGGCTGTTCCAAGGTTGAGTGAGAATCTTTTCCAAGCATTCTTTGTCGACGAGCATCAATACCAAGTCGATGCCCATATGTTAAGCCAAAAGGCCGTCTCGTTTGATGTCATCGGATTTACGAAGTGGATTTTAAACGCGAATTCCACTCTAAACCGAGAAGAGGATTGAAGAAGAACGGTCACTCCCAGCGGAATGGAGGCTTTGTATGGCGACAATCAAGGAGCAGATTGAATTGATTCGCGCCGAGATTGATAAAACCCAAAAAAACAAAGCCACGAATGCGCACATCGGCAAATTGAAGGCAAAAATAGCCCAACTTAAAATCAAGGAAGAAAAAGCCCATGCCCACTCCAAAGCAAGTGGGGGTGGCAAGGGGTTTGAAGTTAAAAAATCGGGTGATGCAACGGTTGCACTGGTAGGTTTCCCATCTGTTGGTAAATCAACACTCATCTCGAAAGTTACCGACGCTCATTCTGAGGCAGCCGGATATGCATTCACTACACTCACATGTATTCCTGGAGTGATGGAGCATCGTGGTGCCAAAATCCAGATACTCGATTTACCAGGTCTCATCAAAGGTGCGGCCGAAGGAAAAGGTCGTGGTCGAGAAATTTTGAACGTAATTCGTAGTGCTGACATGGTGTTGTACATTGTTGACCCCTTCCAGGATGCCCACTTCAATGTGCTACACAGAGAACTGCATAATGCTGGCTTAAGACTCAATGAAACAAAACCACCCGTTTTCATTAAGAGAACAGAAAGGGGTGGGATCGATATTCGAACAACCGTCGAGCAGACACACCTTTCCGACGAAGAAATGGGTGAAATTATTCGGTCTTTTGGATACACTTCTGCTATTGTGACTCTTCGAAACGATACGACTGCAGAACAGATAGTTGACTGCTTGGCTGAAAACCGAATTTATGAAAAGGCGGTTATAGCAATCAACAAAATAGATATTGCAACCGAAGAAGATTTGGTACGTTCAAGGAAGTCATTGCCTGAGGACTGGCCCGTAATGAGAATCTCCGCTTTCAAGGACATTGGACTTGAGGAGTTGAAGGACTTTATTTATGATAATTTAGGGTTCATGCGAGTTTTTCTCAAGCCCCAAGGCCAAGAAGCCGATATGGAAGAACCGTTAATTGTCAAGGATGATTCCACCGTGCAAAACATTTGCAACAAATTGCATCGAGACTTTGTTCGTAAATTTAGATATGCTCGTGTCAAAGGCCCGAGTGCAAAGTTCGATTGGCAGCGGGTTGGACTTGACCATCTTCTCAAAGACGGTGACATACTCACTATCGTAGTCCGTCGATAATTAGTCCCAGATACCCATATCCATTCGCGCATCTTCAGTTGCGTGAATTTTTGGGTCCCAGCGCGGCGTCCATACCAAGTTGATGTGGACACTTTCGAGACCTTCTGTCTGCAGTGCAGCCCTGTGTGCAGCAGCCATGATTTCAGGCGCAGCTGGGCAACCCGGCGAGGTCAACGTAAGGTCCACTTCTGCATGAATTCCTTCTAATTTCTCTTCAAAGCGTATATCGTAAACGAGTCCAAGTTCAACAATCGATAATTCCAATTCGGGATCTTCGACTTCATCTAAATGTTTCATTACATCCTCTTTTTCAATCAAAAAAACACCTCACACTAACATTCGAATATCTCTCATTACTTTATCAAACATGTTTCGAAAACCATTGGAACGACTTGGTGAGAGTGAATTGAGAATTCCCATCTCCTCTGCAAAGTCAGGAGAGAGCAAAAGTGCTTGGGCAGGGGCAGTTCCGTTGATTGCAATCGATAAAATCCCCATCAATCCTTGAACCAATTTTGCATCTGCTCCGGAGAGTAGAATCACTTTCCCGTCTTGAAGCTCCACTTTGACGTGTGCTTCAGATTGGCAGCCATGAACTTTCGATTCCTGAGTCCAAGCAGATGGTGGTAGAGGGATGACTTCATCTGAAAGGTCAAAAACCATTTCTAGGCGTTCCATTTTGTCATCGACATCTTGGAATTCCTCAATCAATTCAGTTAATTCGGCAGGATAAGTCATCCGAATCTCTCCGTAATCAATTTCAGTTGCTCAACAAATTTTTCGGCTTCATCCATCGTGTTGTACAAGTAAAATGATGCCCGAACTGTTCCAGAAATTCCTAATCTGTGCAGGAGTGGTTGAGCACAATGATGGCCTGTTCGTACCGCAATGCCTCGAGAATCAAACAAATGGGCTAAGTCTTCACTGTGAATTTTAGGGTGCAAAAAGGAGACGACTGCACTGTCTTTTTCATCATGACGACCGTAGACAGAAATTCCCATGGAACGCAACTGTTCTGATACCCAACGGGCGATTTTAATCAGTCTGTTGTGTTCTTCGGGGAGATTAATTTTCGATAACCAATCAAAAGCAGCACACCAACCAACTGCTTCTGCTATTCGTGGTGTACCCGCCTCGAACTTATGCTCGTTGTTTTGAAATGTGGAACCGTTGACAGTTACGGTTTCAATCATATCTCCACCACCCATGAAAGGCTGCATCGTTTCAAAGACATCACCATCGATAAGCAAGGCACCAATACCAGTTGGTCCACACATTTTGTGGGCGGAAAAGGCCATGAAATCAGCCTTTGAATGTTTGAAATCAATTCGTTCATGAGGCACGCCTTGAGCAGCATCAATAAGAACAAGAGAACCGTTTCCATGTGCCAGTTCAATAATTTCTTCAAGCGGGTTACGGACACCGAGAACATTCGATGTATGAACCACACAGACTAATTTGGCACCGTCCAAAGATGCCGCATAAGCTTCCATATCAAGAGTAAAATCCTCAAGAACGGGCACGTATCGTAGTTCGACACCTCGCTCCTCAGCAAGCATTTGCCAAGGGACAATATCTGAATGGTGTTCCATCTCCGTCAAGACAATTGCATCACCTGCGGTCAAATTTGCCCGACCCCAAGCATGAGCAACCAAATTGATTGCCTCGGTCGTGCCACTTGTAATCACAGCTCGATCTGCATTGAACCATTCCTTCAATCGTGTTCGGCATGATTCGTATCCTTCGGTGGCTTCACCAGCCAAAGTATGTACTGCACGGTGTACATTGGAATTCGACGACATGTAGTAAGCATTCATTGCATCCAAAACCACCTGAGGCTTCTGCGTAGTTGCCGCATTATCCAAGTAAATCAACGGGTAACCGTTGACTTCTCTCTTCAAGATTGGAAAGTCATCACGCAAAGCCAAAAAATCACCTTTTCAATTCGCATTCAAGATGGACAGTTAGACGTGTTCGCATTTCTTTGATTAATGCGGCATTGGTCAAATTCGAAAAAGCATCATTCAAGAATCCACTCACAATCATATTTTGAGCATCTACAGGGTTAAGTCCTCTCGACATCAAATAGTGCATTTGTTCAGAGTCAACAGGGGCACTTGCTGCTCCATGCGCAGCAGAAACATCATCGGCAAGAACTTCAAGTTCCGGAATCGCTTCGGCTCTCGCTTTTTCGGACAACAAAAGATTACGAAATACTTGAGATGCATCTGTCTTGTTTGCACCTTCGGCAATTGTAAGCAAACCCGTTCCAATAAAGTGACTGCTGCCCCCGCAAGCAGAGTTCATGACAAGGTCTGAGTAAGTATGGCCATGATGATGATGAATCTCAACATGTTCATCATCATGCTGGGCGCCATCTGCATTTACAGTAATCGCCTGTCGAAGAGATGCTCCAGTCCCGTTGAGGGAGCTACGAATATCGGTTTTACATCGAAAGCCTCCGAGCGAAAGTGTCGCATTTTCCATAGATGCATCGCGCTGGAGGTTCCAATCTTCACAACGAAGAAACTTGGCGTTTGAATCGAGTTCGTTGATAAAACCGTAAAACAATTGTGAGTTGGGGTGGACCGTTCCTGTGATGCGAATACCAGCCCACTCCGGTTCACCCGTTAGATGAATAAAAAGAACAGCACTGCCTTTCACTTCGACATTTAGAGTACCAACCGATACATGTCCAGAACAGCGAGCATTGATATGAATTGGTTCGGCAATATTGTCAAGTGAAAGATTGTACGATGAACCTTTACATTCATGCAAAAATGTTCGAGCAATCTCACTTGAAGTGGGTTGTGTGGAAGATGTTTCGATAAGTGAAACATTGTCTTGAGTTTTGAAAACTATCCCATCTGCGGAGGGGATGACATCAGGCTTACTGGGGTGAATACGGTGCCAAGGAGTGTAGCGCCATAGATGTTCAGAACGGGGAGGAATTGGCATTTGATGGTACATCATCCAATGGAACCCTCCATTTCCAACTCCAGTAACTTGTTCAATTCAACTGCATATTCCATTGGAAGTTCGCGGGTGAACGGTTCGAAAAATCCATTGACAATCAATCCCATCGCTTCTTCCTCCGAGAAACCTCGAGTCATGAGATAAAACAATTGGTCACTCGAAACCTTCGAGACACTGGCTTCATGCTCAAGGTCGGAAGAAGAGTTACCGATTTCCATAGTCGGGTAGGTGTCAGAACGTGAGTCCTCATCAAGAATAAGTGCATCACAAACAACTTTCGAACGACATCCCGAAGATTTTGGAGTAACTTGCAGAAGCCCTCGGTATGAAGAGCGCCCACCGCCTTTGGAGATTGATTTGGAAAGGATATTCGATGTTGTGTTTGATGCTAAATGATGTACTTTAGCTCCAGTATCTTGGTGTTGTCCTTCACCAGCATATGCGACAGAAATGACTTCTGCGTGTGCCCCCTCGCCTTTGAGGAGTACAGAAGGATATTTCATCGTCAGTTTAGAGCCAATGTTTCCGTCAACCCATTCAACTACAGCATCTTGGTAAGCAACTGCTCTCTTGGTTACTAGATTGTACACATTACTGGACCAGTTTTGAACCGTGGAATAACGGATTTTGGCACCCTTCATTGCTATGAGTTCGACCACAGCAGAGTGGAGTGAATCTGTCGAGTAGTTCGGAGCAGTGCAACCTTCAACATAGTGAACTGTACTGCCTTCATCAGCGATGATGAGCGTACGCTCAAATTGCCCCATATTTTTGGCATTGATACGGAAATACGCTTGCACCGGCATCTCAACACTTACACCTTTCGGGATGTACAGGAAAGAGCCACCCGACCATACTGCGGTGTTAAGGGCAGAAAATTTGTTATCACTGTGAGGAACAACGGTGCCAAAATATTTCTTTACAATCTCTGGATATTGTTTGAGGCCTGAATCCATATCAAGGAAAATTACTCCTTGCTCTTCAAGGTCTTCACGAATGGAGTGGTACACTGCTTCCGATTCGTATTGGGCAGTCACTCCACCAAGCCATTTTTGTTCTGCCTCAGGAATCCCTAGGCGGTCAAATGTGTTCTTGATATCATCTGGAACGTCATCCCATGATTTCTCCGTTTTGTCCGAAGAACGGAGGAAATAAGTCACATTTTCAAAGTCAATCATGTTAAGCAATGAACAATTACCCCAATCAGGCATAACGCGCTCAACGAAATGGCGATATGCCTTCACTCGAATATCTGTCATCCATTCAGGTTCATTCTTGAGTTCAGAAATATCTCGAACTACCTGTTCAGTGAGTCCTTTGTCGAACCGGATAGTGGAGTTTTCCGGATCGTGAAAACCGTATTGATAATCTCCAATAATTTCTTGAGAATCTTCCACCATAGTTACACCTCATGCAGCATTATCAAGCCAGTCATAACCTCTTTCTTCCAACTCAAGAGCGAGTTCAGGGCCGCCAGAATGAACGATGTTTCCGTCAATCATAGCGTGAACAAAATGCGGTTGAACGAGGTCCAGCAGTCGTTGGTAGTGAGTGATTATCAAACTGGCCGAATTCGGTGCAACTTCATTGATTCCTTCGGCAACAATTCGAAGTGCATCGATATCGAGGCCTGAGTCAGTCTCGTCGAGTAAAGCTAGATGAGGTTGAAGCAGAAGCAATTGAAGAATTTCTAAACGCTTCTTTTCTCCACCACTGAACCCATCGTTAACGTACCGTGATAGGAAACTCTTGTCCATGGACAACTGTGACATTGCCGCAGTGAGTTCTTTGCGGAACTCACGCCCTTTCGGTGGATTCTCTCGCACAGAAGATACCGATTTTTTCAAGAACGTCCCAACTTGAACACCCGGTATGGATGCAGGATACTGAAACGACAGAAACATCCCTGCACGAGCCCTCTCGTGTACTTCGAGGTCTTCGAGGGCTTGACCACGATAGAACACATGACCATCGGTAATTTCGTACGATGGATGACCCATAATGACATTTGCTAAGGTCGATTTTCCGGAGCCATTGCGGCCCATTATTGCGTGAATTTCGCCTCGATTAATAACCAGATTAAGTCCCTTGAGAATAGGCACATCACCGACGCTGACGTGTAAGTTCTCGACTCGCAAAATCTCTTCGGTCATGTCGCCCACCTGTTTCGCCCTCGCGGAACTCCTTTATCAAGTGGTGTAATGGAGTCATGAAAGGCCAACCACACGGAAAATGTAAGGATAATAGGGTTCAAGTGGAATGCAATCAACGAAGCATCATGTCCGAAGACGATTTGGTTGCAAAATATGCTGCGGAAGCAAAAGCTGCAATGTCTGCTGAAGCAAATCGTCGGATTAAAGAGACTACAGATCCTAAAACAGAGGCACGACTTCGCTCAACTTCGTTGCTCAAACTTATTGGAAATACGGAATTTGTTCCCGCACTACTGTCTCGACTGGGAGATGTACGTGCAGCCCTTGACGGCCATGGTGGAGGAATCGACGTATCGGCTCTCGATTGGGCAGAAGGCAAGGATGCTCAACTTGACCTTGTTCTTGACCTCACAGGAGCCTGTCTGTCATGCGGCGCCGCACCCGGAACTCTAGAAGGTGTGAAAAATGATTTAGAATCCGATGATGAGATTTCAAGAATTCGTTTTTCTTCAGCGTTACTCGACACCTTCGATGAATTGGGGAGAGAGTTTATTCTCGCACATGGTGCTGTTGAATTTGTGTAATCTCTCGGAACCAACGGATGAATTCAAACATGCGGAACGAGGCGGTTAAACATGGCAGCATGGCGAGACGGCCCCCGAGATGACCCGATTCCTTGCCGAGAGGCTGATATCGGGCTGTTTGAGATAACTGCAAGAGATGGGCGTGGACGGCTTGGCAAATTTCACACACAACACGGTATTCTCGAAACACCTGCGCTCCTGCCGGTAATTAACCCGAATATTCGAACGATCGAACCAAGGGAAATGTGGGACAGATACGGGATTGGAGCACTGATTACAAATTCGTACATTATTTGGAAGCATGAACACCTCAAGGAAATTGCAAAATCTCAAGGCGTACATTCTTTGTTGAATTTCCCCGGAGTCATTATGAGCGATTCTGGAACATTTCAATCCTACATCTACGGAGACGTTGAGGTCGGCGTTGAAGAAATTGTTCAATTTCAGTGCAGCATTGGAGTTGATATTGCAACTATGCTCGATGTTTTTTCACGACCCGACATGGATGAAAAAGAGGTTGCAAAGTGTGTCGAGGAAACTATTCAGCGAGCACCAGCGAGCCTAGATGCCGCTGGAAGTACAATGTTGAATGGCCCCATTCAAGGTGGATTGTTCAAGCATTTACGAACTGATTCCGCACAAAAAATGGGTCAACTCGAGTTCTCAGTCCATCCTATCGGAGGAATTGTCCCCGTAATGGAACGACATATGTACAAAGATTATGCGAAAATTATGCTTTCATCAATCCCACACCTACCGCCGAACCGTCCAGTGCACATGTTTGGATGTGGTCATCCAATGCTTTTCCCAATGTCAATTGCACTCGGCGCAGATTTGTTTGATTCTGCTGCATACGCTCTCTTTGCGCGAGATGGCCGATTGTTGACTCCGTGGGGAACTCAGAAAATTGCCAAACTGGTCGAATGGCCAGAGAGAATGCCTTGTGTATCTTCTGTGACGCCATCGGAGGTTCGAGAAATGGCCGAAAAAGAGAGAACTGCACTTTTGGCGCGATATAATCTCGAAGTCACACTTGCTGAACTCGACAGGTGCAAACAAGCCATTCGAGACGGAACTATTTGGCGTCTTGCAGAACGACGAAGTCACCAGCATCCAGCCCTTAGAGAGGCTTTTTTGTGGCTGTCAACAAGTCCACACAATGCCAAATTTGACTTGAAAAATCTCGAAGAATTGGTTCTTGATGACCGAGATGCTGCCAAAGACACGGACCACCCTGCTGGAAAATGGGAAGATGCTTGGAATTGGATTGTCAAAGCTCAAGAATCTCCACGCAAAGGTGGAGAACCATGGGGCGGCGAAGATACAATTGTTCGCCCCCACATCATCTCTGCTCAAAACACATTGAAATCTCGATGGAGACCACGAGAGAGTTCTCAACTCGGAGGCGATTCTGTATTGATTGCTTACGGCACATCTGGACCTTGGAGGGAACGACTGAGCGACCTCATGCTCCGGCTTGAGCATCATTGCCCAGGTCTTGAAGTCATGATATCTACCCCGATTGGCCTTCTCCCTTACTCTCTTGAAGACTTGAATCCATTTACACATATCGACGGTCCAAAGTGGCTTTGGCGAAGAAAACCTTTGACAATGCAAGTACGCCAGGAACTCAAGCATTATGGCATGGACAATCGTCAAATTATTTTGGTTGACATGTTGGGTGATGGAATTCAAGCACGAGCAATTCACGCTCTTGCAGAAAATGGAGTGTTGGATGGAATATCAGAATCCGACACTCAACTGTCAGATTCTAAAGAACGTTCTCACTCTTTGTTGAGCTTAAGAAGAAGACATGTTGCCGATAAAATGGCACTTCTCATGAATGTAGATCATAAGTGGATAAGTGCACTTCTCGAGGAGTCTTCATTTGTTGTCAATCGCTTGGGTCGAATCAAAAATGTACATCTCTCCGACGGTACACACATTGTAAGTCCACGACTTACTGACGGAGGTCTATCGCTCACGAACGATGGCGCAGTTGCAATTCATGGATATCGAAATGTTCCAATTCCAAAGGGTTTTCAACAGCCTACAAGTGAGGATTCACTCGATTTGGGTCCAGCTTGGGTCGTCGTGAATGAAGATGCTGAACCATTTGTCCGTCAGGGCAGAAATGTATTTCATGGTTTCATCCTGGCTTGCGATTCTTGGATTTCTCCGGGTGATACATGCCTCATTGTCAATCAATCTGGTGAACTCTTAGGGCACGGAATTTCAAACGGAACGGTTCGTGATATGGAAACCTTCCAAAAAGGAGTTTCTGTCAAAACACGTGGTGGGATAAAGGAGTAGCATCCTTTCCCTGTACTTTTGAGAGCATAGTTCAAAGGGTGTCTTGAATCTCTTAAACTGAGGGAGCAGTGTATGGACGACGACCTCATCATTAAAACCTCAAATTTGACCAAATCTTACGGCCCACATATCGCTCTAAGAAATTTGAACATCTCTGTACCAAAAGGTGCTACGGGCTTGTTGGGGCCAAATGGTGCGGGGAAGTCCACATTCCTCAAGACAATTCTCGGGCTCATACAGGCTACAGAGGGCGAAGGATATGTTATGGGACTCGACATTCGAACTCAAGGAGATGCAATTCGTTCTCGAATAGGCTACATGCCTGAATACGATTCTCTCAATCCTGACATGGAGGCTATTCATCAAGTCCGTTATTCTGGAGAATTGCTTGGAATGAATCCCACAATCGCACTTGCTAGAGCACATGAAACACTTCAGTATGTGGGATTAGGAGAACAACGCTACCGAAATATTGGGAGTTATTCGACAGGTATGAAGCAAGCAACAAAATTAGCTTGCGCTCTCATTCACGACCCAGAACTCATTATTGCAGACGAACCCTCAAACGGATTAGACATTACGGCCCGTGATTACATGATTCAAACATTGACAAATACCGTCAAGAACGGCAATAGATCTGTGCTCATGGCATCTCACCTTATGGACGATGTCGAACGCGTATGTGACAATTTCATTCTCTTGCACAAAGGAAAACTTGCAGCCCAAGGCCGAATTGAAGACTTGAAAGGGTTTGACAGAGAAATCGAAATTCATGTTTGGGGCGGAGCATCTCGCTTGGTCGAAGCAATGACTAAAATCGGATTAAAAGTTCGTAGAGAAGGACGTGTGATGCGAATTCTTCACGAACAAGAAGATACGACCTCCTTGATTCTAGGTTGTGCTGCTGAAGTAGGTGCTCAAGTTCGTAGAATGCACGAGTATGAGGCATCCCTTGAAGACCTGTTCTTGTCGATAATGGAAAACCTCGGATACGAAGTAAAATCGAGTGAAGATTTACTTGCATCTCCAATTCAAGCACGTAAAGTTGACGCCCCAGAAAGCATGGGAGGTGGCTCTGCATGAATGAAAGCACACCTGCTGATTCAAACAGTAATGATGCTTTACCTCTTGAGAGAGAATCCCCAGAGGCTCCCGTCACTGGAAAAGTTCGTTTGGAGGCGGCTTGGGGGTCTACTGAAGGCGATGAAGACCTCACCGTCAATCAAAAACCAAAAACGAAAAATGAAGGTCATGTCTTTGAACAACAATACAAGCCATGGAACGGACAATTGAACCCACGGTGGATGAGAAATTGGTCAATACTTCGACACCACCTGCTTGGAATCTTCAAAAAAGGTCACCGCCCGTGGGGAGTGCCGATTCGACTCTACCTCCTGGTTGTTTTTGTTGCGTCGTTAACCGATGTTGGCATGACACTTATTTCCGGCTTGGTTGGAGACTCCGGTTTCCACTCAGTCTGGGGCGTAAGTAGAGATAACCTCTACGCGCATGTGCTTGGATTCCTCCCGCGGAACATGCTGTATTACCCTGTAGTTGCAGCGCTTCTTGTAGGTGGTGTAATCTCCGAAGACAGGCAACATGGGACATCTGCAATGTATTTTTCACGACCAATTTCAAGATTTGATTATGTATCTATGAAATTCATTTCAGTGGCCTTAATTCAAGCACTCATTATTCACGTTACTCTCGGCCTCTATTATCTCGCTGAAATCATTACCATGGGACGTGGATGGGCATGGATTATCGACACTTTACCTATGTTTTTGGCGACCGTAGTGAGCGGCTTTTTGCTGATTTTCACCTATACAAGCATAGGACTCTCGCTTTCAAGTGTTTCAAAGGGCAAATTTTTCCCTGGCATTGCATTACTGTCGATTATTCTTGGAACCAAAGTTTTGGCATTTATCGTTTCAAACCTATTTGACAGAGAAATACTCTACCTCATCTCGCCTTACGATTGCTTAGCACATGTTGGTCAGGCAATCATTGGAACTCAACCTACCTATGACCAATATTCTTGGACCTGGTCACTTGCTTCACTTGCAGCAATGAACGCTTTGGCACTGTACGTTTTGAGTACTCGCGTTTCATCCATGGAGGTGACTCGTGAATGATGCCTGACTTTGACCAGCAAGGTGCCGCCCAGACAAAAGAATGGGTTCCAGAAACCAATGCTCCCGCAATTTTGCTAGAAAATGTTTCAAAAAGCTATGGCAGAATCTTTGCTCTTTCGAACATCACCTTAGCTCTGAACGGTGGAGTTACAGGGATTTTGGGAATGAACGGCGCTGGAAAATCAACACTGTTCAATCTGCTCATGGGTAAACTCAAAGTGAGCCAAGGAACAATCAAATTGTTCGGTACTGATCCGTGGAAGAATCCCGCACCGTATGCACGAGTTGGTTTTGTTCCAGAACACGAAAAAATGTATGATTGGATGACTGCGCATGGATTTGTTTCGACCTTTGCCCGACTCAATGGTCTCACTCGAGATGAAGCAGGAATAGAGGCAGACAGAGTGTTAGAATTTGTCGGGCTCACAGATGTTGCCCACAAAAAAATAGGTCAGTTCTCAAAAGGGATGCGCCAGCGTGTAAAAATTGCCCATGCACTGGTAAATGACCCCGAACTAATCATTCTTGATGAGCCGCTTCAAGGCTGTGACCCATTGGCACGAACAACAATCATGAACGTGATTCGGGAACTCGGAAAAATGGGTAGAACCGTTTTAGTAAGCAGTCATATTTTGCAAGAGATAGAACGCATAACTGAGCAAATAGTTATTCTTCACCATGGACGCCTACTCGCTCTTGGGAACCTCCACTCGATACGAGAGCGTCTCGACCAAATCCCTCATCGCATATCAATTCAAGCAGACAACCCGAAAGCTTTGGCAAAAGATGTTATTGACATTGAAGAAGTATTTGGAATTTCATTCCCAGACGGCAAAAACCTGTCGATTCAAACACATAACTTGGGTGCAATTCACGCCCAACTGCCACGAATTATTGTTGAAAATAACCACAAAGTGACGACGATTGATAATCCGGATGATGACTTAGCATCTATTCTCGGCTACCTTACATCAGGAGGGAGAGTGTGATGGCAACAAAACCTGATTCCATATATCGCTCTTTGGACCGGAAGGCTGCTGCCATCGTCGAATTTACACTAAGGCAATACCGTACAAAGAAATCAACATGGGTTGTTTTGGGCGTCGGTTTCACTGCTTTATCGCTCATCTTTATGATTTACATCGATGTGATGAGTTCAGAATTTGAGTCTATCGATAACGACGGTGATTCTTACGATTATGATAACGACGGATATCCCACCGGTCAAGAAGTGAAGTTGGGAACCGACCCATTCAATTTCGAATCTCACCCGGGCTTGTTTGACCCACCCATAGAACCGGAACCAGCCTCAATGTACATCAATGAAGACGGTTTTGATTGGGATATTACCACAAAAATTGGGGAACAATCTGTAGGATACGATGATGACGGAGATTGCTTGAATGTAAATCGGACTGACTCACAAAAAGACACAAATGGAAACGGAATTCCTTGTGACATTGTCGTCTCATTCATTTCGACTCAATCTCAGTTAGGGGATAGAATTGTCATCGATGTTGATGCAGACAATGGTGTTGACGAAGATCCTGACGAAGATGCTTATTCTCGAGAAGCAATTCATCTCGCATTCGTCCTGTCGATTGGAAAACTCGGCTTTGTGTTGTTACTCGGAATATTTCTGCCTCTGTTCTTGGCAACCGGTCTTGTCAGAGATGAGATGACTTCGGGAACCATGCACTTCATGCTCGCCAAGCCAATCGCTCGCTCAGAAATATTCCTCTACAGAGTAATTGGCTATCTCGGTATTGTTTGGCCTTATGTCATTCTTCTTGGAATTCTTGGAGGTTTAGTCTCTGGCTTTGTCGGCTCAGGGGACTCTTTCTTCCGCTTTGCAGACCTTGGAGTTTGGCTTGCAATTGTATTTGCTACGATGATGGCGACATTGGTTTATGGAATGCTTTTCAATGCTTTAGGAGTTCTTTGGAAATATGGTATTATCCTTGCCATACCTTTTGCTGCATGGGAGCTTGGGATGGCACTCCTGTCGATGGGTGCTCCGGACTCGACATTACTACGCTTCTCAATAATTGGATGGGCTCTAATGATTGTTGATGCTGCTGCAATGATGGTATGGCCGAATTTGGACATGTTTATTGAGATGGGGGCATGGGGCGGTGGCGGTGACGGAGGAACCATTTTTGGCTCATCACTACAAGGTTCTGCTCCTTTGAGTTTCTTTTCCTCAAAGCCAGGTTTAGGACTTTCTCCATTTGTTGCTACCATCATTTCGACGCTCGTACTGTTACTTCAGGCGGCAGTGTTTTGGTTCCTCGGCAGTGTACTGTTCAAAGGGAAGGAGATTCAATGATGCCTCC
>JASLVU010000170.1 GCA_030741225.1 Candidatus Poseidoniaceae archaeon
ACTCCGGTGTTGCATCCTGCAACCGTGGAACCATTACGACAAGTCGGGATACCGTTAGAAATTCGAGATTTGCGAAGCGTGTACAAAGAAATGGCAGCATCCGTAATTGGGCCAGACCTGCATCAATCGCACCAGATAAAGGCCATTGGATGTCTGCCTCGTATTGCTCGCATCAGCGTATCTTCATCTTCCGATGGAATTCTAACCGAGATGTTGGGTAGAATATTAATCGATTTGAGTGAACAAAACATAGCATGTTGGAATCTAAACACTCTGCCAGACAGTATTTCATGGATCGTTTCACAACATAATTTGGATGACGCATGTACAATCATTTCAAATCATTTCTCTACTGTAGAAATTGAGGAATACGGAGTGATGTTTTCATTGGTCGGAAATAAACTACCGGGGGAAACTGAAGGAGTTTTGTCAAAAGAACTCATCGAAATGCTTGAGATTGAAATCGTTTCAAAAACAGACCATGCAATGAGAATTATATCCAAAAAGAAAGACATCCAAGCGATGCTCGATTTACTTGCGAATCATTTGCAACTTTCAACTGAAGCTTAGTTCAGTCCTCTGCTCGCTTTTCCCTGTAGCTTTGCAGATGAGTTGGGAGATTCAATGCGAACAGGCCACCAACAACGCTGAACACGAAGAAAGTACCGAGGGCGACACCGTACACTGAGATGAGTTCGACAGATTCTTCCATGCGCAATGCTGTGTCATTGGAAAATATACTTACGAAGAAAGGTAAAATGGTATTCGCTGAGAGAACGATTGTAGCCAGAATAGTGGCAATGATGGGATTAATGAGAAGAGAACGGTGATATTTGCCGACAATCTTTTTCGGATTCATGACATAAACCTCATTGGTTCGTATACTGGTGTCTAGCATTGAATAACGAAGTACTCCATTCGACAATTCAAAGTACATAATCAAGAGTACTGCATAAACAACAACCATACCCGCAAGTAAAAACGGCTTGTCTTGTAGTCCAAACAAGTCGTTAGAAAGAGTAACTTTCGATGATGCAAACCGAAGAATTGCAAGAATAAACATCAAATTGCTGGCCAAAGAGAAACGACCGTCTCTTTGGAATGTTCCCCAAAAACCGGTGCCAGTTGCTCCGACAATGAGAAGGAGTTGCATAATGGTGGCAATACCCAAACTTCCGGTGATCATAAACCAAATTGTTCCCTCTGGAGGAGAGATGATGTAAGTCATGAGAGAAAGTGCAACCAATACGCCATACACAGCGAGTTGAAGGTTTTGAACCATCTTATCTGGAGCGAGGAATTTCGTCTTAGGTACGAGAGGTCCACCGAGTAAACTCTCGATAAACGATGGTATTTCGACTTGAGGAATGGCATCCTTGGGAATATCACTACCTGCTCCAATCTGTCCAGCTGCCTTCTTTCGAGATGGGGCAGATGAACGAACAGTTTTACCATCATACAGGTGTGATGTGTCGCTGGAAGGTCGTGATACTGTCATAATCTCACCTCAAAATCCTCTTGCCCCTGCAAGTGCTGTGGAAAGAAGCATATCTGGCTCCCAATCCATAATGTTGACACCGAGACCTCGTAGTTCGCTAATCAAAACATCACGTTCAGTCTTCATGACTTCATATCCAGTTCGATCGATGCGGCGGGCATCAAATTCAAATTCAAGTGATGAAGGGGTCAAAACAGTCACATCGAAGTCTCGAGCTCTAAAGTCTCGTAACGCATTGACGATGGTTGGGTCATCTTCAAGATTGGACAAGAAGATAATCGGACTGCCTTTGTTGATGTGGGGCATAATTCTGTTCACAACGACCTGCAGCGGAATGTTACCTCGTGCTACAGCACCTGCAAGTTTTGTCAAAATCACATACAATTGTTTCTTACCCGTGTCTCTGTCCACGCTAACGACTTCATCACCGTATACAATGACACCCACGGAGTCTCGCCTTCCAAGGAAATACTTCGCCAAAGATGCCGCTGCTCGGGTTGAGTACACCAATGCATTTCGAGAAACTGGTCCGGTTTCTGCAACCGAGCGAGAATCTACGATAATGATGATATCCGAAACTGCATCACGTTCGCGCTCGTTGACCATCAGTTTACCAGAACGAGCATATGCCGACCAGTTAATCGCCCTGAATGAGTCTCCTTCAAAGTACTCACGAAGGGAATAAAACTCCGACCCTGGACCGGGTTGACGTATGTTGACCGCTCCAGTGAAAATCTTTGGTACTCGAGATTTAACAAACGTCTCTTTGAGGTCTTCCATTTTCGGGAATACAAGGAAATCATTGTAGACATGCAATTCTTTTTCCTTGTGAAACAATCCGAATGGGTCTTGAATCCTGACAGCCACAGGACCAACACTGTAGAAACCTCGCAGCGGACATTCAACGGTATATTCGATGAATGTCTCACGTCGCGGTCCAAGTTCCATGAGAATGTAATTGGCACCTTCTTTGATGCGCATTACTTCAGGAACTCGGTCTCGTACTTCCAATATTTTAGCAAGAGATGAATGATTCTGCATTCTCAATGTGACACTCAGTTCACCATCTTCAAAGATACGGGCACTGGACAGTTTACGCATAGCGCTCACACTGTTCAACGCTGCACCTTCTTCTCCCGACCATTCTTCTGCACGTCGGCCAGTAGCCGCAACATCAGCATGGCCGCCAAACAAGGCAGCCCAAGTCAAGAACACAAAGATGACAACCGCAATCGTAACAAGTTGGGAGTTTCGCAAGGTCAAACCAAGTAAATACATGGCAATAGCCAAACTACCTAACATTGCAGATTTACGACTCCACATCTCATTCACCTCAATTTCAGTTTACAACTGCAATCAAACAGTAGGTACTGGAACTTCTCGTAGAATTGCTTGAATAACTTCACCAGATTCTAAGCCTTTGATTTGGTGTTCAGGCTTGAGAATAATTCTGTGAGCAAGTGCAAGTTCAGAGATTGCTTTAATGTCATCAGGAGTGACGAAATCACGGCCACGAAGTGCTGCTGCAGCACGTGCGGTCTTGAGCAATGCCTGAGAACCACGAGGAGATGCTCCGACCAAGACACGTGGATCTTCACGTGTGCGAGAAACAATCTCAACCATGTACATTCGTAGAGCAGGGTCAACATAGACAAACTCACAGGCTTGTTGCATGTTTATTACCATTTCAGGATGGGTGATAACTTCAACTTCTACTGCGTCCTTTCCACGAGAAATACGACGAGAGAGAATCTCATCTTCGTCTGCACGGTCTGGGTATCCGACGGACATCTTGAACATGAAACGGTCAAGTTGTGCTTCAGGAAGTGGGTAAGTACCTTCTTGTTCGACAGGGTTTTGAGTTGCCATAACAATGAACGGTGCTGGAAGTTTGTGAGTCACTGTACCGATAGTAACTTGCTTCTCTTGCATTGCCTCAAGCAAAGCAGCTTGGGTCTTTGGAGGAGCACGGTTAATTTCGTCAGCAAGAAGAAGGTTACAGAACAATGGTCCTGGCTTGAATGTAAATTCACCTTTCTTTGCATCGTAGATGTTGGTACCTGTGATATCTGCTGGGA
>JASLVU010000171.1 GCA_030741225.1 Candidatus Poseidoniaceae archaeon
ATTTGCCGCCGTTTCGGTACGGCATTTGGCATGCGTTTGCAATTGACCTAGGAGCATTTGCAGGTAGTGTCTTTGTGTACATCCAAATGTAATCATGAGGTGTAACTTTCCTCATCATTCGGGAAGTCTCCCGAACGGACATCGGAACAATAACTTTTGATTGCGCCATCAATATCATCCGCTAAATTGAGATATCTTCTCAAGAAACGTGGAGAAAAATCCATTGTGATGCCGAGTAAATCATGCAATACCAGTACCTGGCCATCGCAATCAGGGCCAGCTCCAATTCCAATTGTCGGAATTGAAATCGCTTCACTGACTTTCTTAGCAAGTTCACGTGGAATCTTCTCGAGTACGATTGCAAAACAACCGGCTTGCTCCAAAAGTTTTGCATCTTCTATCAGTTTCTCAGCCTCACTGTCTTCTTTGGCTCGAACGGTGTAGGTCCCGAATTTGTAAATGGATTGGGGTGTGAGTCCGAGGTGTCCCATGACTGGAATACCAGCGGTAAGTATTCGTTCAATAGATTGTAGAATCTCTGCACCTCCTTCAAGTTTGACAGCATGCCCCTCAGATTCCTTCATGATACGAATCGCTGATTCCAGGGCAATGGCAGAGTTACCTTGGTATGTCCCAAAGGGCATATCAACGACAATAAGCGCTCGATCGACCGCACGTTGTACACATTGTGCATGGTAAATCATTTGCTCCAATGTGATCGGTACGGTTGTAACTTGGCCTGCCATAACATTGGATGCGGAATCACCCACAAGAATCACATCAACTCCGGCCTTGTCGACAAGTTTTGCCAGAGAGAAATCGTAGGCTGTGAGCATGGTGATTTTTTCACCTGCACGCTTCATTTCTTGAAGCGTATGAGTGGTGACTTTCCGTGCCTGTTGGTGAACCGACATGGACCAGCGACGGTCATGTTTGATTTGAAACTCTCGCATGGCTTTATTCTTCTTCTTCTTGGCCCATAGCGACATGGTGGAGGAGTTCTTCAAGAGCTTCGTCAAGAGTATTGCATTCGAGAATTTGTTGTTTTGCTTCCAATTGTGAGAGCACAAGTGAGGCAACAACATACAACGAATCTGAACTCGAGTCGACGGATTTTTCAACTTTATCGGAAATCCACTTGTCAAGTAATTCCGTTTCGATGCGCAGCATCGTTCCGATTTCGCTCAAAACATGCGTCATGATACTTTTCAACACAACTTGCTGTTCTTCTGAAATCACTTCTTCAGTATCCAAATAGTCTACTTCTGCACTGATGTAAAGTTTTGAATGTTCGGAATCCTTTGGAATCATTTCCAAGAGTTCTTGAACATCGGGAAGGATGGAATCATCTTCAATGACGGACTCAAACATTGGGTCATTGAATGGAGGCAATGCCGGAGAGTGAACAGAACGAACAGAAATTCTTCGGCGTCCAATAACTTGGACGAAGTGATTGCTGCCCTTTGTTTCATGGTGAAGGATTTCTGCTTCGCAACCGTACGAACGCGGCCCATCCCACGAATGGGTTGGAGAAAATGGGTCGTTAAGGACAAGTCCAAAATTCTTCTCGTCCAAG
Source organism: Candidatus Poseidoniaceae archaeon (assembly GCA_030741225.1). Lineage (GTDB taxonomy): Archaea > Thermoplasmatota > Poseidoniia > Poseidoniales > Poseidoniaceae > MGIIa-L1. The sequence goes on from JASLVU010000171.1 coordinate 1,577, forward strand.
AGACAGTCATCGAGCATTTGCCTGTAGCGAGGTTCAAAAATTCGTAATTCTTGAATTTCCCCTGGCATCAACACCATTGGAAGGACAAACAAAGGGAGAGTCTGCATAAACTGAGATTCAGTCAAAGCCTTTTGAAGATATGTTTACGATTCATCCTTCGCGTCTTTGACGCAAATATTGGTTAATTCCGAGAAAAATTCCAGAGACCAACGACCCCCTTCGCGCCCCACTCCCGAATTTTTCACACCGCCGAAGGGCGTTCGTAAATCCCGATGAAGCCAAGTGTTCACCCAAACTATTCCGGTTTCAATTTGTGATGCAACCATTCGACCTCTTTCGAGGTCTTGTGTCCAAACGGAGCCTGCCAAGCCGTATTCAGAGTGGTTCGCCATTTCCACAGCTTGAAGTTCATTCTCAAAAGTATGGAGAGTAACAACAGGTCCGAAAATTTCCTCTGTTGCACAGCGGGAAGTGTGTGGGAGCCCGGATATCACCGTTGGAAGAAGGAAAGCACCCTTCTGATTTGGTCCGCTGAAACCTGTCAATTTACGTGTACCGCCTGTCAAAATAGTTCCACCTTCTTGCAATGCTAAATCGATATAAGACTCGACTTTCTCCAAATGTTGAGGAGAGATTACAGAACCCATAGTCGTACTTTCATCACGTGGGTCGCCAACTCGAATTTGGTTGACTTTCTCGACAAATTTTTCACGGAAAGCATCAGCAATTGTTGCGTCAATGAGAATTCTTGAACCACATAGACAGACTTGCCCAGAGTTTGTAAATGCGGCTCGAACAGCCCCCTCAACAGCGAGATCAAGATTTGCGTCCTTCAATACAAGAGTTGCATTTTTCCCACCGAGTTCCAATGATAATTTTTTGAACATTGGAGCAGCAGTTTGGGCAACAGTCCGTCCAGTAGCAGTTCCACCCGTGAACGAGATTCCTTTGATGTGCTCATTTTCAAGTATAGATTGACCAACTTCGTGGCCCAAACCGTGAACGAGATTGAATACTCCCGGTGGAAATTCAAGTTCGTCTAAGGTTTCTGCAAGAATATTAGCAGTCAAAGGGGTAAATTCACTGGGCTTTGCAACAATTGTGTTCCCCATGAGTAAGGCAGGTGCAACTTTCCAAGATAGAAGGTAGAGTGGAAGGTTCCATGGTGTAATCAATCCAACCGTTCCCACGGGTGAACGATGAACATAATTCACTGCATCCGCCATCACAAATTGCATTTCGGTCTGATTTCGACTGAAATCAGCGAAAAATCTGAAATTACTGACAGAACGGGCGGCATCTACCTTTCTTGACAGAGCAATTGGCTTTCCGGTGTCGGAGGTTTCAAGATTTGCAATTTCTTCACTTTTCATCTCTAAAGCGTCTGCGATTTTGTCGAGCCAAACTGCTCGTTCATCAATACTCAACGCACCCCAATCCTGTTGTGCAGATTGGGCAGCGGTTACGGCAAGTTGAACATCTTCATTTTTCGAACGAGGAATTGTTGCAATGTGTTGTTCAGTCGCAGGATTGTAATCGAACAATGTTTCGCCATCGACTGCGGAAATGAACTTGCCTCCGATGTAATTTTGGACGTTCATCATAATTACAACTCCAAATCGTACAGCCACCTGTCCTGATCGGGATCCCATTCGTCCCAGGTGGGCAACTTTTCGAGGTTCTTGAGATAGTGTGGAGGGACAATTCCTGGTACAATGAATGCTTTTTGTCTATGCAATGGGTAGGGGTTACGAAGGTTGATGCCCAGAACACCAAGAACAGCACGAGCAACATACCACATCGCCTGCGAATTCCATCCATGCGCAATTTTGACCACAATTCCAAGACCTTTGGGATAATCTGGATGTTCGATTGCGAGTCCGAGAAGTCCGTCTGCTCCCTCTTTAGCTATGACTCGCCCTTCGCCTGCCTTGAGGACAGTGGAATCGAGGCGATTGAATCCACCGACGA
>JASLVU010000172.1 GCA_030741225.1 Candidatus Poseidoniaceae archaeon
AATGAAGCATTAAGACGGGCTACACTGGTTCGCAGCGACCCTTCCTTAGACGGTGTTACTCGTCAGAAGAAGGATGTAGACACTGAGGCACATGAGTGGCAATACTTCACACCGAACGGTGAACTGGTCGAAGAAGACGAATTGATTAATCGATGGAATTCGCTCGGTTTACCTCCTGCGTGGGAGGAGGTATGGATATGCCCGAATGCAAGAGGACATATTCAGGCTACTGGCCTTGACTCAAAAGGAAGATTGCAATATCGCTACCATCCCGATTGGACTGAAGTTACTACGGAAATGAAATACGATGATGTGGTGTATTTCGCATCCCAACTCCCTCGATTACGTAAACAAGTTGAACGTGACCTCGCGGAAAATTCGATGAAACTGCATACTGTATCTGCCCTCGTTGTTCGGCTCATTGACCTCTACAACATTCGCGTTGGAAGCGATGAATACGCCAAGGCCAACGAATCGTACGGTTTAACAACACTCAAATCGATGCATGTCAAACACATTCGAGGAGATTCTGCAGAAGGACGCCATGATGCTGTCTTTTCATTTACTGGGAAATCCGATAAAGATTGGGAAATCAAAATTGAAGACGACCATCTTGTGGACCTCATTTTGCGCACAAACCGGCTTGGTGTAAAGGATGCTGACCTTTTCATGTACATCTCCGATGCCGGAAATGAAGTTGACTTGAAAGCAGAACACATCAATCAATACATACGAGCCTCAAGCGGAGAAGGATTTACTGCGAAAAATTTCAGAACTTGGGGGGCAACATATCGATGCGCAGAACGTTTGGCATTTTTGGCTCAACCACAAAGTGAATCGGACATGAAAAAGTGGCTTGAAAAAATTCCTGAAGTGGATTCGATGAGCAAACTATGGACAAATGGAGACTGGGTGGTTCCAACCACGCAATTTGGAAGAAACAAGGCCATGTTAGCCGTAATCGATACTGTGGCGGCTAATCTTGGAAATACACGAGCTGTTTGTCGCTCGTCATACATCCACCCCTGGTTCCTCAATGCTTGGATGGAAGAGCGATTTCTTGAAGCATGGAACGAAGTTGCAGACATGCGCAGAATATCGGGCCTCTCAGTTGGTGAAAGTGCTGCGCTTCGGATTCTCAAAAAACTACCAAAGTAAGCAGTTATTCTTGAGAACGATTTTTCTTGTATTCCTTGACATCCTTACTCAACTGTTCAAGACCCCATATGAGATGGGAGAAACCAGGATTACCTGCCCACTTCGGGAAAGCACCCGCCATACCTTGCCATTCACTTCCATCGGTGACGGTGTCTGCATCCAAATTGCTGTACACAGCACGCAGGATACACCTCGTTATCGCTTTTGAAAACGCTTCTTGGTTTGCCAACAGTGCGTCCCAAGAGGGGTGTGAAGGTGGGCCGCTGTGCACACGTACAATGAGGTCAATGGAATTAAGAAAATCATATGCTGAACCAAAGGACCCGGTCAATACAAATTCGTTCATCCAGTTTATCGGGCTTTCTTTGGATTCTTTCTTCTTTTCTTCAGTCATTTTGATTCCTCTTTTAGAAGTGTTCACTACTTCATAAAACATAGGAATCAAGGGTATATGAATCAAGAAATAAGTTCGTAAAAAGTACACTAACGAAGATGTTCCAACAAAAATTCTCTGGCTCGATGTAAAGAATCTGCACGAGCTGTTGGGTGGCCTTCGACATGCGCACCTCTATTTCGTAGGATTCGGATAACCCAGCGCCTCTGCCAGCGTTGATTCAAAGGTAATCGGATGCCAAGGAATAATTCTCCAGACATCGAACCGTTCTTGTCGATTCGAGCAGTACGCTTCTTCAGATGAACGGCTCTAGGAAGGTGAGTGAGTTCTATCTCGCTATCAAAAGAGTGGTGTGCTCCTGAATAGACATGCAAAGTGGCGTTTGGCAGCAGAGGCATCAGTCCTTCAACAAAATGCAGAGGTGTCCAGTCATCAGCATCGCCGTGAAGAACCAAAATAGGCGATTCAGACCATTTTTGAATCTCAGGCCGCAGATGAGCTGCTGGATAAAACGGCAGATGAGCGTCAAATGGGGCCCCTAAAAGTTCGATAATTGGAGACCATGCTGAATACAAAGCCACAGTTCCCCCAAGGCTCCACCCCGCAATGCCAATCTTTCCAATTCGAGGATCCTGTTCAAGAAACGAGCGAGTATTGAACGCATCAACGAGCATCATTGCATGAGTGACAGAGAGTTGGTCATCAACCGTAGAATCAACCGACCTTGACAAGAAGGAATTGACTTTGCAAACCGCAAGACCGGCATCGAGCCAACCGTTGATGTGGTCTTGGTGATGGTCTGCCCAGCCTCTGCTTCCGTGAAGTGCGATGATACATCCGAATGGGCCATCTCCTTCGGGTAGAAAAAGTTCAGATTCTATGTTTATCTCTGAAGTTTTTTCCAAACCTGTGAGTATGTGGTGAATCTCAAACGGCGAACGAGATTGAACTTGAAATCGTTCGCCCATACCGTGTGGATAACGTGTATCACTTCAAATGTGGTTCCAATACTGTTCAGTTGTGCTCGTACCGGGAAACTATCTGTATTTACAATGGCAAATCGTTCATTCGTTCAAATCCAGATGCAGTTTTAGAACGATTGATTCTTCTCTTCGCAAACAAATCAAGTCAAGCAGGGGGTTGAGTTTTGTATGAGTCTATGCTCATGGCACCATGGTCAGTATTCTTTGTCCTTTTTGTGACCGAGAAATCGAATTGGATAAGGACCTATCTGGAGAGTATTTGTGCCCAATGTGTGAAGAAACTGTGCTTTATGAAAATAAAGACCTCCTTGAGAAGCCAATCGTTTTCGGGAAATATTCAAATTTCTTCACTGTTGAAAACATACTCAGTGGTTTATTTTTTATCCTTTTCTCAATCGCCACCTTCGGAATCGTCGCAATAATTGTACTTTTGGCGTTCGTAGTAAAAGAAATAAGTGAAAAAAGAGAAGTAAATCGCAGAATGATTGCTGGTGACCCTTATCCAGAAAAAATTTCTGCGTATGGTATTCGAATCGATGTCAATAAGAAGATGAAATTACTTCACTGGAAAGAAAAAAAACAACTCGAGTTTTACCCGAACGAACTCACTTCAATCGAGCACACGCAGAAATATTACAAAGGCAGGTTTAAACTATTTTCTTCAATTTTCAAACGGAGTCTAGAGTTCACTCAAGAAAAGGAGAGCAAAGGATACATCAAAATTTTTCTCAATGATTCATATGCATGCTCAATTCTAGATCTAACCACGAAACAGGGAGTCGAGATCTGCAGTGTGTTAAAGAAACTGTATGGAGTTTCGCATTCAGTCGACCGACAGGCAATAGAGTACGAAGGCGGAGATGGAGGAAGTGGTGGAGGATAATCTTACTTTCATTCCAATCGAAATGACTAATGAACGAAAATCCATCCACTCCACATGAAGCGATACGCATTGCTGATTCTCGCTATTTTGGTACTCGCACCCTTTTCAGCACTAATCG
>JASLVU010000173.1 GCA_030741225.1 Candidatus Poseidoniaceae archaeon
GTTGATACAGAGCCTATTCGCCAAATGCTGGAACCTCTCGGAATTGATGTTGTAGCATTGGATTTCTACAAATACGACTCTCTAAGATACGAAATTAATGTTCTAGCGGCCATGTTCGGCAAAGAAGAGGTCGCCCAAGGAATCTTTGATGAATTCGACTCGATTGAGGCGATGGTCCATCAGCAACTGGACAATATCTCTACCGAACAACGCCCGCGAATCGTCATGGAACATCACGCATCACTGACGCGCGACCCTGTTGTTCTCACTGGAACTTCTCAGTGGACTGACCTTATCGAACGTGCGGGAGGCGTGAATGTGTTTGCAGAGTTACCGGGTCACACGACTCATGTCGATATGGAAGCAATTTTGGATTCTAATCCAGATGTGATCATGTTTGATGGCATTACTTTTGACATTGGATACAATGCTTTTGATGAAACCGACTCCTGTACGACTCACATGGATTTCGTCACCACCAGGCCGGGATTTGAGAGCCTAAATGCTGTTCAAAATAATCGTATGCTCATCATGTCGGGAGAATTTGCAGGCCCTATGATGATTCATGGACTGCCAACTCTTGCTAAGTTGCTTCATCCGGATTTATTCATTGATATCAACGCTGAATCATATCTTGACGATTATTTTGTTAATCACCACGACACTGAACGAATTGGAAAATTTGTGTGCATTTCTGAGGAGGGGTAAGCATGCACGAAATTTCACTCCAGCAACTCCAAAAAAACAAAACGCAGATGATGACTTTGTTTGTTTCAATCGGCATCACCATGATTTTTGCACTGGTGGCTATGGGATTCGGTTCATCCAAAAATCTTGATTTTCTTACATCCATGAAAATCTTGCTTGGTATTCAAGAGTCGACGGGACTTCAGTCGGACATTCTGTGGAATTTGCGTTTCCCGAGAATTTTGATGGCTCTGGTTGGAGGTGCTGCTCTTGCGATGGCTGGAGCAATGATGCAGGGGTGTTTAGGAAATCCTCTGGTCTCACCGCTTACGCTGGGAGTGGCCTCTGGAGCTGCTCTTGGAGCCGCACTTGCCATTGTTCTTGACCTAACTCTTGTTTCGATTCCAGAATTAGCAATTGTTGCGAATGCATTTTTGTTTTCCCTCATCGTCGTCTTTATCATTATAAAATTGGGGAGCATGCGTTCGGTTTCGAAGGAATCGTATATTTTAATCGGAATTGCAATTACTTTCATTGCTGGTGCAATTGTTTCCACGTTGCAGTACTTTGCAACAGACGCGCAATTATCACAACTTGCCCATTGGTCTTTTGGTAGCCTTTCAAGACCAAATTTGACCAATGTCCTATGGATTTCTGTTGTTGTGATCACGCTGTTTCCATCCGGATTAAAATCTGCATGGGATTTGAACGCTCTGTCAATCGGAGGAGATGATTTCGCAATATCTACTGGCGTCAATCCAGTGAAAACCCGTAAGTCAATACTTGTTCTTTCTGCATTCCTAACTTCAGTTGTGATTGCATTCACTGGATTGATTGGATTTGTTGGACTTGCTGCCCCTCACATGAGTCGTCTGGTCATCGGAAACGACTATCGCAAACTGATACCATGCTCGGCAGTATTTGGAGCATTTCTAACGCTGTTTGCAGATACTTTAGGTCGAACCTTGTTCGCACCGATTGTCATTCCGGTGGGGGTCATGCTTTCGATTATTGGAGGTCCGTTTTTCATGTACCTCCTACTCAACAATAGGGGGGCGTGAAATTGAATTCCCTTCTTCATGTTCAAAACCTCGGGTTTCATTGGGGTAAAAGAAAGGTTTTGGACGAAGTCCAGTTTGAGATTCAAGCAGGTGAGTTTGTTGCCATACTTGGAGAAAACGGTGCAGGTAAATCGACTCTACTTAAGTGCATTAATAAAATCTTGAAACCCTCGTATGGTGAGATTTCTTTGAATGGTAAGAATGTACAATCGATGGATATCATCGAGATATCGAAACACATTTCCTATGTGCCACAATCAATATCTTCACAGTTTTCAATGAGTGTTTTTGATGTCGTCATGTTAGGTCGAAGGCCACATATCACGTGGAGTGTTGGTAAGAATGATTTAGAAAAAGTGAGTAAGACTCTCAAATTTCTTGGCCTTGAAGATTTTGCATTTCGCAAATTCGACCAACTATCAGGAGGGGAACGGCAGCGAGTCATCATCGCAAAAGCCGTTGCGCAAGATGCATCGTTACTTTTGTTTGATGAACCTACTAGTGACTTGGATTTGAAAAACCAAATCCAAATTATGAAGAAAATAAACACTCTTGTCTCAAGAGAGAATGAGGTACAAGTTTCTGCTCTTGTTGCAATACATGACATCAATATGGCTGCTCGTTTTGCAGACCGTATCCTTTTGTTGCATGAAGGCTCCATTCTTCAACAAGGAACTCCATCGAATGTGCTTACGGAAACGAACCTGTCTAAAGTGTTCGGAGTCACCTGCGAGATCGAAGCAAAAACGGAAACTACTCCATTACGAATCATCGTAAAAGATGAAATGGACGGTGAAGAAAAATGAACAAAGAAATGATAATAGCTTACGGAACAGAAACTGGCAATTCAGAACTACTCGCGATGGACACTGCCAAAAGCGCAGAAGAACTCGGGTATGAAACCAATGTTGGAAATTTAGATGACTACACTCACGAAGACATCTGTAATGCAACACGCTTGATTGTAATTTGCAGCACTTGGGGAGACGGGGAACAACCGGATAACGCAGAAGAATCCTACGAGGCAATGTGCGAACTCGATACAGGCGACCTTGATGGTGTGAAATTTGCGGTCTTAGCACTTGGAGATACTGCATTTGACTTGTTTTGTGAGGCAGGTAAACAATGGGACGAAGTTCTTGAAAGTAAAGGTGCATCCAGAGTAAATGAAAGACTTGATTGCGATACAGATTACGACGATTATGCGTACGAATGGATTGAAGAAACACTCAACGAATTCGCAAAAGAAGATTGAGGGATGAAACATGGCAGACGAAGAGGACCAAACAGAAGACGAAATACAGTCCGCAGAAATTGCGGCTCGAAAAGATTCTCCTGAATCCAATATCGCAAACTGGTTGCAAACCGTTCACCATGGCACTCTATCAACACTTTCTACCAAAAAAGGCATTGAAGGTTTTCCCATTGGTTCAATTGTGCCCTTCGCTCTTGATGAGTTTGGAAGACCGTTTATTTTGGTTGCTGATATTGCTGCACATACGCGAAATATCAACAAATCTAACGAAGTTTGTTTGTTCCTTTCGGATCCAAATTCAACTGGAGACCCACAATCTCATTGGCGAATTAGCCTGGTCGGAAATATGAAACGAGTCGTTTCTTCCAGTGAAATAGGTGATATTTCTCCGGAATTACTGGAGAAAAGTATTCAAATTTCAGATGAGGAAGAATCCACCTGCAGTGGATCTTATCCTGAGAACTTTTGAAGTAATTATGTATTTGCATTATTCTGTCACATTCATAGAAAATAATG
>JASLVU010000174.1 GCA_030741225.1 Candidatus Poseidoniaceae archaeon
CATTCAGTGCTACAAATCCGCCAATCAACTCTCATGTTATTAACATGAATACCGAAACTTCCTCGGAATTTGCAATTGGGGATATGGATGGAAACAATGTGATTGACACATTGGTTTTGATTGATGGCAATCTTGAAAATGTCACGTATGTAACTGCGACATCTGTAGGTACATGGACAAGCCCGAGCCTCGCTTACTTCGGACCATATCTCTCATGGAATGTTGCGGTTACCGACCTTAACGGGGACCAAGAACCGGATTTTGTTAATCCAACTCTTGCATATCAACTCAACACAACAGATTCTGCTGGCGGCTCCACCTCCTCATTCTACCTCAACTTCCCGACAACGGTTCAAGTTACCCTTTCTGACGGAAACGGTGGACATTTGAGTCCATTGTCCTATGCTGCCGGTCGCCGCCCGACCGTTGTGGATGTGGGACAACTTGCCGGTACTGGCAGTTCAGCTGATGACCTTGTTATTGGTCACAAAAACTGGCGGTTCGGCGGTTGGAGAGATAATTTTGGCTGGGAGGGTCAATACGATACCATCTCAGTCATTGAAATGGATAACCAAGATTTGTCGGTCTCCGATATTGATATTACACCCGTTGATCAGTTCTTTGGCATTGTTGGAGAAGGTACCCGTGACATCGAAGTTACCGTAACCAATACCGGAATGAATGTTTTGAACGGGCAACAAGCAACCCTTGATGTCGAGTTGCAGGTGGTCGATTCTGCTAACTCTACCAACACAACTGTCTATGAGATGGATTGGGATGCACCTGAGAACAAGGCAGCCTGTGGAGGATGTAACTGGGCATTTGAAGAGTATATTGACCAATCCACAATGTGGCACGAAGAAACAAATCACACTCAAACCGATGATGAATACGATTTCGATTATGGTCCAGCAGGTGAATCCGAATCTCGAGAGACACGCCTGACGTCACCTGATATTGATGCGAATTACAACAACCCTACTGACTTCATGTGGGCTGGATACTACAAAACCAATTCAACCGGTGCTACATGGACTGGATACGGAAAGAACTGGGACGATTCAATGATTTTGGAAGATGTTGACCTTAGTGGTTCCGACCGTGCATTCATGAGCGTCGATTTATTCCGACATCTAGGCCATGGAGTGTTAGGCTCGGCAGATCCGACGACAGGACAATTCCTCGCTGGTGATGTTTGGGACGATATCGCAATGATTGAAGTTGGCAGCAAAGAGACCGGATGGTCTACTATTGCATGCCCTCAAAGTGCACAACTTGACGGTGCCTGTGCATCAAGCGACTCAATGTGGGGTGGATTTGATGGCGACAGAACGAACAAACAGAATGGCGGCGGTTCCGCTGAAGGAATTTACTATTATGGCGTCTATTCGTTCGGTACATACTACGGATGGGACAGTTTCAGTCAAAACGGTGTTGGAGAATTCGACCTTAGCCCGTGGGCAGGAGAAACAATCGACATTCGATTTAGACTTCGAACTGGATTTGAAGGTTCTATAGCCGATGATAACGAATCTCTATGGAGTGGACGAGACGGTTATGCAGTTGATAATCTCAAAATATACAAGCAAACAACCGCATATGAACCGAATCCACAGCAACTTCAGGCCAATGTACCTCTCAACAACCTTGGGCCTGGCCAGGAATTTACGACCTCAATTTCTGCAGACTTGCTGAACGATACGACATATCGAATTTCTGCAGTACTCTCCGGTAATTCATGGGACGAGCAGAGTCAAAACGATGAGTTAATTGGTTACATTACTCCTTTCAACCTTTACGATCCAATGGTTGAAGGTCTTGAATATTTCACTGCAGGAGGTTTGTACGCTGAAGGAGTTTTCGACATTGAAGTTAATACGAACAACTACGGAAACACAGCAGTTGATTTTGATGTTAAAGCGACAGTCTCTTCGGCGAACCCTTCAAGTGTTCTCTGCGGTGCATCTCGAACAAACTGTACCGAATCCTTCGAAGGTGGTGCTGACGGAATTATCTACACCGAGAATCAGCCAGCGAAAGGTGCAATTTACAACGACTCAAGTTTGAATTGTCAAGAACTCATTTTTAACAGTGCAGCATACTGGTTCGGTCACCCTTGCAACACTGGCTCCCAAGGTTATGGAGATGCTTGGGCCAATGAGACTTTGACGATTCCAAATATTGACTTGGTAGGCTTATCCGGAGATTTCGTATCGTTGAGCTTTGAGCATTATGCTGACACTTTCTACACCGTTGGCTCTGATCAGAACTCAATCGACACTCCAGGTGACTATGTTGCTGTAACTCTCGATATTCTTCGTGACAACGTCACTTACGAGAGTTTACTTTTGGGTCAATGGAACGATTACAATGAAGATGGGACTTGTTATGTTGATACAAACGGAGACAACATCATCAACGCAACCGAACCTCTCGACCGCGATGAAATCACTTTAACCGGCGATGCAAGATCTGTTGACGGCACGACTGAAGGCGCTTTGTTTTTCAACACCAATGGCCTTGTGTCAACCACAAGTATCGACTTGACTCACTTGTATGTCTACAACATCAGTGGACCATCCACCGATTGGGGTGTAGAATGTATCAACCTCCAGGGTTCCAAAGTTGATATCAATTTCGAATTCCAATCAGATGATGACGGTCGTAACGGAGTTAATGACGGGTTCAAGGGAATTGGTTTTAACAACATTTCTTTACAAGAATTTACCTTCAATGAAGACAATTCATACACAATATCTCGCACCAATGTTGATGCTCAACAAAGTGCAACAAGTGTTCTAGGCACTCATCAATTCATTGACGGAGTTTACAGGATTGAAATTGAAACGATTTTTGACAACACCATACCTGGAAAACCGTGGTTTAATGACGACGAATTGTCAACCTCAAACAACAGAAAAACGGTTATCTTCAATGTTGAATCTGTAGATATCGTTCTTGAGAAACCAAATTCATTAGGTTGCTTGAATGACAATACCTTGGAATGTGTTATGCCAATTGACAGTTCTTTGACGCATGATTGGACACTAAGAGCTCGCAACGGTGTCCTTGAAGGTGACTACATATTCAATATGGAGATTTTTGATATGACCGACAATTCAATGGCTCACACCACCACTGCTGGACCAGCGCAATCACTTGCTCGACAGCAAGCTATCGACGTGTCATTCACTCCATGGAACGGGTGGATTGATGGACATACATACAACATCAGTTACTCTGCTGAACTTGCTGACGGAAATCCATCCGGCAATATTCGATATTTCCATGCCACCTTTGCTGATTCTGTTGATGTCGCCATTCTTGGTCCAACAATCACTTCGAAAATCAAACAGGACCTCGACATTCTTGGAATGACATACACTCAATTCGAGATTAACGATTGGGATACTTACTTTGACAGCGGATGGTTTACTCATTACGACAAGGTTGTCTTGCCATGGGTGTCAGAAAACACTGCTAAGGATATCGAGAA
>JASLVU010000175.1 GCA_030741225.1 Candidatus Poseidoniaceae archaeon
AAAAGCGAGCCAGTGAGGCCTATTAACCCAAGTATCATCATCATGATGCCGTCCCAATAGAAACCGGCAGGCATTGAAGTGGCATCGCCTGAGAAAGGAGTGAGTGAATTACGGCACTCGCCGACCTGCACTTCAGGGTCACAAGGATATATGTCTCCTTCGCTAATACCTTCAAATCCAATTTTGTAAGGAGTTTCTAAGGCGACGTTACCGCCTGAACCATCAACGCCAAGAGGTCCGATTCCACCAAATCCATTGATCAACCATGCTGCAATGAAGAGGCCGAAACCAAGGTGGATAAGTGGCCAGACCACATCGTTCCACTTCTTACTCATCATTTTACGCTCTAAATCTGAAGGGAAAGTATTCTCTTCTTTGGTCGACAGGCGACTGTCTTCATCAACAACATCTTCAGCATCATCAAGTGATTCAAGGGCGCTTACAAATTCAATAATATCTATTGAACCATCATCGTCATCATCAGTACTGTTCAAGAACGATTGGATGTCTTTTTCAGACACTTCTTGGTCGATAAGTTCCGAAATTGATTGTGTAAATTCATGAATTGATACTTGTCCATTACCATCCTTGTCCATGGCGTTGAAGAAAGAATTAGGGGAATCTCCAGTCTCATCCATCGCATCAGAAATAAGTTGAAGAATTGAGTCTGAATCCGTAATATCTTCTTCGAGTTCGTCAATGACATCATCCATGTCCGGTGTAGTGGAATCATCAGATACAATGCCAAGATTGAGTGCTTCCAATGCTTCAATAAGCTCCATGGGATCGATATTGCCGTCATCATCTTGATCAATGCCTTGAAGGATGGAGTATACTGAAGATGAATCAAGTTGTTCGCCAAGAATCTTTTCAATTCCTTTTTGCAGTTCAGGACCCATTATCATTCCACTGGAGTCGGTATCCATTGTTTCAAAGACTTCACGTATAGTCAAACCTTGCGCAACAATCGCCATTCCAAGATTCATTAGGGCCTCATCTGAGGAGAACTCCTCTACCGTTTCATCAATTGACTCTTCAGAATCATCATCTTGTTCTTCTTCATCAAGCGTTTCATCACTTGATTCTGCATCATCATCCGACTCTTCTTCATCTGAATCGTCAGCAATAGAATCATCGACATCTTCAACCTCAGATGATTCGACTTCAGCAACTTCAGCAGAAGGTTCTTTCTTTGGAGCCGATACAGGAGTAGGTAACTTATCTCCAGTAATTGTTTCATGGAGTTCAGAGAGATCAATTTGGCCGTCTCCGTCTTCGTCAATGATTTCGACAAGCCGTTCAACTTGTGAGGGGGGTAAATCTGCCAAGTTCAAGCTAAGTAGTCCGGTTTTTAGTTCAACTGAGTCGATGAGATTATCGTTATTGGTGTCGAATTTTTTAAACAAAGTAGGGATTGTAATCCCAGTGGTTTCCAACCACTTCGCCAATACGTCAACAACATCATCCGCGACAAATATTGCGCCACAGTGCGGGCATTTGGTTGAATCGAGCGGCACAAGCCCTTGGCAAGCACCACATTCACCCAGCGCTTCATCAGAAACTCCGGAAAAGGAAATGCCACATTCTGCGCAATTTTCTGAATTTAGCGGAACAATTGCTCTACATGCGCCACATTCAGCCATAGGGATATCTTCTTTGGTCTCGTCGGACATTTCCACACCTGTTCTCCCGAGTGCATCTTCGGATATAATGATTCATAGACTTTGAATGATGAACCCCCAAATACGAGAGCATACATGGTGCGGGGTATTGGGATGGAAAAAGGAAATATTTTCACTACCGAATTCATCGATGACGATGCAACATTGGCTTGGGTTGACAAACACTCTCATTCTACGAAAGAGCACATTCTTCTCCTTTCAAGGCTCCCGCATCGCAGGCTTCTGGAACACATTGACATCAACACTGTAGAGGCATATTGGCTCACTGAGCGCGTAACTGATGGCTCAGTACGACCAAATCTTGATGAAATATTAGACCTCATAAAACGCCATTTGATTCACCACATGGGGCTTGTTGTTCTAGAAGGATTGGAATGGCTCGTCACTCAACACGGTGAAGACAATGTTCTTTCGTTTGTTCGAACACTTCGGGAATCCGTTCACAGAACACAGTGGACTATTGTAATCCCACTTCGCCCACTGGCCTTTGATAGCCTGTGGCTGGCTAGGCTTCGTAGAGAGGCGCCAGTAATTCATTTGGAGGAGCAAAATGTGTCGGCAGTTATTGAAAATACAGACGTCACCGAACCTCTTGACGCCCCCATAGACGCACCTGCTGAATTCGACATATTGGATGACGGTTCACCAAAATTAATCCACCTCACGCGATTACCAAAGATTGGATTTTCAAAATCAATATTGCGAAAGCGAATACTTCAATGGCGGAGAATGGGGTTGGATGTTTCCGAGGTAGAACCAGCAATGAATTTGCAGGATGGAGAGGACTACCAACTTTATGCAGTTGTAGAGGAAAAAGTTCGAATGGCAGTTGATATCGATTCTTATCTTGAGATGAATAAGGGCGATTTCTCTGCTTCGGAACTCGCAGCAGCGAGATTTAGAATACGTCAACTTACTGGATTGGACGAAATGACATCGAGATATTTTTCATTTTAACGAGGTAAACGACCGTTTTCTGCCTCAATTCGTGCCAGCCAAGAACTGTCAAGAAGTTGTTTGACAATAATTTGAAGGTCGGCACTTGTACTTCGATCTCCATCAAGAGGTTTAACTACAGAACGTACGCGATTATACAGAGCTTCAACGAATGCAGATGGCTTTGTATCATTCAGTTCTAAGGCTTCACAAGCAACAAATAACTCACAAGCGAGAATCTCCGCTAGACGAGTTGTTGCTTGATAGAGATTCCATGCTGCAGTGGCGCCCATACTCACATGGTCCTCCTGGCCTGCTGATGTGGAAGTGGAGAAAATGGTACGTGGGGCCGCATGTCCATGCAATTCGGAGAGTGATGCGCCAGCAACATATTGAACAATCATAAGCCCTGATTCTAAACCCGAATTTTTTGCTAAAAACGGTGGCAGACCACTTCGTGCTGGGTCCAGAATTTGATCAATTCTCCTTTCTGAAATAGACCCCAACTCGAATATTGAAGCAACCATAGAATCAGCGGTAAGAGCGAGAACTTCCCCGTGAAAATTTCCTTGCGACACGACTTCATGAGGTCCTGGATTAGCATGGTCGGGGAAAATAAGCGGATTGTCCGTTGCACTGTTTAATTCTATAGCCAGTGTTGATTGCAGAGCTAGAAGTCTCTCATAGACGGCACCATGCACTTGAGGTGCACATCTGAAAGAATACGCATCTTGTACTTGATCACAGTTTGCATGGGAATCGACAATGGGGGAATTTTCAAGAATTTTTCGAATTCGGGAAGATACGA
>JASLVU010000176.1 GCA_030741225.1 Candidatus Poseidoniaceae archaeon
CTCGAAGCAAAGAATGTGCTCGACCTTGGGGCCGGAAACGGTATCTTGGGTTGCGGTTGCTTGTTGCTTGATGCAGCACATGTTACGATGATAGAATCCGACCTCAATGTCGTGAATATTGCCAAACAAAACGCTGTGAAAATCAGCCAGCAAACATCCGGAACTGCGACCGTGATTCATCAACACATCACAAGCGAAACGCCTCGTCCTAAAGCCATACCAGACCTCGTTGTAATGAACCCTCCTTGGGGAGTTCAAACACCCAAGGCAGACCGACCCTTGCTTGAATTTGCATTTTCTTTGGGGGCACCAGTTGTTCACGTTCTTCACAGTGCTCAATCAAAGCATTTGCAAGGGCTGGCACGAGATTTTGGATACGATTCCGAAGCCGTTCTTGAAACAAATTTCCGTCTCCCTGCTACCTATCAACACCATGTGAAGCGAAAGGCGGCTACTACTGTACTGTGCTGGCGATTCCATCGCCCGGGGGATGCACGATTACCCAAAGATGCTGAAGAATAAGTCAACCACTCCGTATGAGGGGTTGAAAAGGGGTGAACACACCGGTTCAATCAAGCGAAACAACATGCGACCTACATCGGGCCATGTTTGCTACAGGAATGAAATACATGACGCCGAGCCTCGTCACCCCCGGAACACAAGTATCAACCTCTGCTGAATGCGAGGCTGGAGAAGGAACCATTGAAGTCAACGGAACCATTCTAGCGACTGCTACTGGGATGTTTTCAATCCAAGATGGAAAAGCTGTTGTCGCTGCGAAAAAAGAAATCGTTACTCCTGAAATTGGAGATACCGTTCTTTGCGAGATCGTCAAACTCAATGAGAAAAATGGAGAAGCGCAAGTCATCTGTATCGAAGGCAAACCAGGAAGCGTTCTGCCCGAACATCTCTACGGGCAATTCCATGTTACTGGGCTTGTTGACCGATACATGCATCAAACTGCAGATGCGGTTCGACGACGAGACATCTGCCGTGCAGAAGTGAAAGAAGTCTCTCCCGTTCTTCGAATCAGTTTCCGTGATCGTAATGATTGTGGTGTTCTTCATGCTATTTGCCCTTCATGCGGCGATACGTTGTTTGCTGAACTTGACGGTGATTGGAACGTTCAGTGTCCCAGTTGCAGTTATCAATCCTATCGTGCATTAGCTGACAACTTCGGTGCTGGATGGGCTGAACTGGACCAAGGTGCAAGCGCACTCAACAATTCGGGCAAGCGTTGGGGAGCTGCCGCAGAAGCCATGTTTGGAAAGGGACCTGCTGGCAGAGCTACGTTCATCGCTGCTGATGTTCGTGAAGACGGTCGAGAGCGCACCTATTTCCGATTTGAAGGTGAAGGAGGCGGCAAAGGACGTCGCCCCCGTAATGCCCCGGGATGTCGATTGTTTGTTGGTGGCCTGCCTCGTGAAGTTGGAACTGAGGAACTTCGTGCCCTGTTTGCAGAGCATGGAGATATGACCGACTGTATCGTTCTCACCGACGATAACGGTGTGAACAGAGGTTTTGGATTCGTCACCTATTCTGAAAAATCACAAGCAGATACCGCTATTGAAAAACTCAATGGGCACAAGATTAATGGCCGCAAAATTGGCGTGCGAGACGCCGATAGTGATGACAAGAAAGGCAAGCGAGAAAAGCGTAAAGACCCTGAGGGACTCAAACTTTACATCGGCAACCTGCCCTTCAAAGCAACCGAAGAAAGCATCCGAGCAATGTTTGAAGGGTTAGCAACCATCAACGGCCTTGTCATTGCAACAAGCGGTGATGGAAAACCGAAGGGCTTTGCATTCGCCTTCATCAAGGAAGTCGACAAGGGCGAAGAAATTGTTGCGAAACTCAACGGTTCGGAATTCCTCGGTCGTCGAATCAAAGTCGACATCTCTCAAGCCAAAGGCAAGGGAGGAAACAATCGTGGTGGTCGCGGTTCGAATGGAAGTGGAGGAAAATCAGCTCGAGAACTTCAAGCGCTCCGTGAGGAAGAAGAGGATGCAAAGAAACGCCCTCGACGCCGCAGACAGAAGAAGGATTGAAGTGAACCAACTTGAGGTTGGTTACTATGGTCGAACAGCAATCACCAAAGTGGTTGATTCTTGACGGCTATGAAGACGAGCCTGCTGCCTTTGGTGTACCGCCCTATGTCGGATTCCACATTCGTTATTTGTGCGGTGTGCTTGAACAGTCGAACATCGAATACGAATACCTCACCATCGACCAATGGAGAACATCCGTTCGAATGAATGGAGAAGGTTGGGCAAAACATCGTCTAGCAAATATCGAAGGATTTGCGTGTATAGCGGGTGCGGTGGTACCTGGAAAATACTTGCGTGGAACGCCTTTGTCGCTCAAGGAAACACGAAACATCATTCGCGACCTTCCTGAAGGCGTACCTTCGTTGTTCGGAGGATGGGCTATTCGAGGTTGGAAGCAACAAGGTTGGACGCCCCTGCGAAAAAATCTCTTCTTAGCGGTTCAAGACACCGATGCAACGCTGCACACATATCTGAAAACCGGAGCATGGAAGCACACACGCCGAAATGCAGAACAATGGACTCAGTGGGCACAAGCCGGTGCCAAAAGCAAGGCCGTAACGGACCATCCAGATTTGGGTTCGCTAGAAAAAAGAGGACCACTGACGTATGAAGTCGAAGTGTATCAAGGATGTGTTCGATACAAACGCGGATGTAAATTTTGTATTGAACCAAAGAAAGGTGTACCGATTTGGAGAACTCCTGAAGATATTATCGAAGAGGTTCGTAGAGCCCATGATGTTGGCGTCCAACACGTTCGTCTTGGTGGCATGACAGATACCTACACCTACATGGCGGATGGAGTCAAGGAATTGGAGTATCCAGTTCCTAATCCTGAACCAATTGCCAAACTGTTGCACGGACTGCGAGGCGATGAACGGATGGGAATTCTGCATACCGATAACGGTAATCCATCCATTATTGCTGAAAATCTTGAACCGTCCGAAGAGATAACCAAAACCCTTGTGGAAACACTGTCGGATGGCGCAGTGTTGTCTTTTGGGCTTGAATCGGCGGACCCCAGTGTTCACGAAGCAAATTGGCTCAATTGCGACCCGAGTCAACTGAAATCTGCAATTCAATTGATCAACAAGTATGGAGCAGAGCGTGGTGATAGAGGGCTTCCAAAACTGCTTCCTGGACTGAATTTTATTGCTGGATTGAACGGTGAAACTGAATCGACATACCAAATGAATCTTGATTTGCTACATGATATTCGCAGAGAAGGTCTCTTATTGCGTCGAATCAACATACGCCAGGTTGAAGGAAAGGGTTTCCAAGAGATTCCTCAAAAACAGTTTAGCATGTTCAAAAATCAGGTTCGCGATACAATTGATGGCCCGTTACTCGAAGATTTAT
>JASLVU010000177.1 GCA_030741225.1 Candidatus Poseidoniaceae archaeon
ACAATTGGCTACGGTGCTGACCCGGGGCCCTTTGAGACCTCGTTGTCAATTCATCCATACCAACTTCCTGAAGATGTAGAAAGTATCCTCGATGATACTGAAAAAGACATCGACTTCTCAATATATCTTACCCTACCAATTTTACCGGATGATGTTCAGTTGCAATCGGTACCTTTGGCAATACTAACCCATGGTTGGGGTTATCCAACGTACGAGGAATATACGGATTGGATAAGCCATCTCTCGGCAAAAGGAATGGCAGTTGCCTTTATCCAGTATCCTTCTGACATCAGCCCTGAAATTCCTGAAGGATTCGTGGCGGTTGACAGTGAAGGTGCATCGAACTGGCCTCATCACATATATCGTGCACTTGCTTTCAATGCAGCGTTTAACGAACTTGAACGTGTCGCTCTCGACAGCAATCGCTCAGTGGAAGTCGACAATATTCTGGGTGAAATGAAAATTGACCCTTCCCACCTTTGGATCGGCGGACACAGTCTCGGAGGCGCCTATGCGTTTCTAAGTCTGTATGAATCGCTGGAACGGAATTGGGGAAATCAAACTCTGTTCCTTGATTTTGAATCGGCTTGGACGCGACCAAATCACCCAGAACTTCAACCAAATATGTCGCGTTTGCCTCCATCGACAATGGTGCATTTGGCTCAAGGCATCGATGATATGTCCGTCGATCCTTGTTACAGTGTTCATCACCAATCGATTTTCTCCCAACTTCCTCCTGAACATGTTTTGTTCATAGAATTGCAAAGTGATTTGTACGGATTCCCCCGATTGGTAGGTACGCATTATCTTCCTACAAATTCCGTCCATGACACACTTGCTGATTGGGGTATTTACCGCAGGATTGACGCTCAAGCAGATTGGGTAGTAGCACGGAGTCGCGGTGATGTGAACACTGAATCATGGGCCTACCAGCACCTGCTCAATACGCCCCTTCTAACCGATATGGGTGAGTGGTCTGATGGAGAACCGGTACTGCCGTTATTGGTTCACCTCGAAGCACTCACAATGGTTGAGAAATTCAAACGTTGCCAATCGGAATTTTGAGCCACCTTCTTGCTTGAGTTTAAGGAGCGGTTCGATTTGCACAGAACATGAGCGATGGAGCGCCGGTACGTACTGCGTTGTATGAAGAACACGTGTCTTTGGATGCGAATATTGTTGATTTCCATGGATTCGAACTCCCAATCTGGTATTCAAACATCAAAGAAGAGCATCTTGCAACTCGTGAATCTGCAGGTCTGTTTGATGTATCTCATATGGGTTCGTTTCGATTTACTGGCACAGGCGTCAAGCAGTGGCTGGAATCTCTTGCTACCCAAAAAGTGACTTCAATTCCTGCTCCTCGATGCGCTTATACTCATTTTTTAGATGATAATGGCCATCTTATCGACGATATGATTTTTGCAGTTGTATCGGAGCAAGAAATCCTTGGAGTCCCGAATGCGTCGATGATTGATGTGATGTGGGAATGGTTCACATCCCATCTCCCCAATGACGGCTCTGTTGCATTGGAGAATCTCTCAAGTGAGACATCCATTGTTGCTCTTCAAGGCCCCAAAGCTCGTGAGATACTTCAAGTCGTTCTCGGTGAGCAATGTCATGTCGGTCGATTCAAGTGGCAATTGATTGGTGAAAATCATCTTGGTATCGGCGGCTGGATACAAGGAACCGGATACACCGGTGAACAAGGGTATGAGATTTTTGTACCAAACCAAGATGCCCCAAAATTGTGGAGGAGTCTTGTAGACGGAGGTGCGACACCTGTCGGTTTGGGTGCTCGTGATACTCTTCGTCTTGAAAAGGGATACCTCCTTTCAGGTGTTGATTTTTGCTGGCCGCAATTGTCTGAGGTCGAAGACCCCTCTTTTTTGACTCGAGATTCTTGGGAGACAAATGTACCGTTTGGACTTGATTTAGAGCATGAATTCATCGGCAAACATCGGGTAATCAATCACAGCGAGGATGATGAACGATGGTGGGGTATCCGATATGTCGAAAAAGGACCGTTGCCACGTCCAGGAAAGGATGTTACGGCATTGGACGGGACACCTCTGGGTAAATTGTCGTCAGGTGCCCCTTCACCGAGTCTTGGAAATGTCGGCATCGGCATTGGTTACTTACGCTCTGTCTCCGAAGGGGACGAGGTGCTTGTCGTTGCCAGTCCAAGAAAGTCAGTCAAAGCAGTTGTCGTTCGACCACCGTTTTTCTAAGTGTTTCAGAACTTGGTTGAAACACGTCAAAACAGCATACTTCGTGTCACTTTGAGTTGACTCTTTTCATTCATGTAAAGAGCGATAATTAAGGGCGTCTCGCGCTTGGTTTAAGTCACCCCCCCGCTGGAGAGTAATGTTATGGTCGACCAACTGCCGAACTTGGGCCGAGAAGCAGAAATGCTGGCGGCAATGGGAATGTCATCGATAGAAGAATTGTTTGCAGATATTCCTGCCGAAGTTCGAATGAAGGAACCGCTTCCACTTCCACCCCCTCAATCTGAAGAGGAGATATTAAGCGATGCTCGCAGATTGCTTGGTTCGAACATTGCTCTTGGTGAAAGAGCCTCTTTCCTTGGGGCCGGTTTGTATCGAAATTATGTTCCAGCGTCTGTTTTTCAACTTGTGACACGAGGCGAATTTCTGACAGCATATACTCCTTATCAGCCTGAAGTGAGTCAAGGAATGCTTCAAGCGATGTGGGAATTCCAAACTTTGATTTCCGAATTGGTCGGTTTGCCAATTGCCAATCTTTCGTTGTATGATGGCTCGACAGCAGCAGCTGAAGCACTTACATGCTGCGTTCGAGTTCACAATCGTAAAGCAACTCAAAAAGACACAGTCTATGTTTCGGAGTTGACTCCCCCCGACAGACTATCGGTTATGCAGAATTATTGCCAGGGTGCGGAAATCGAAATCAAGATGCTTCGACATTTAGATGATGGTTCTCTTGACATGTCTTCTGTTGAAGCTGCTGCAGGCTCTTGCGGAGTTTACATCGAGCAACCTAATCCATTGGGTATCTTGGATGAAGGTGTTACTGGAATCAAGGAAATTATTGGTCAAAATACCGCCCTCATTGTTGCTGTACAACCCATCTCACTCGGACTTGTCGAAGCTCCAG
Organism: Candidatus Poseidoniaceae archaeon; assembly: GCA_030741225.1. Classification (GTDB taxonomy): domain Archaea; phylum Thermoplasmatota; class Poseidoniia; order Poseidoniales; family Poseidoniaceae; genus MGIIa-L1. Next base: position 3,136 of record JASLVU010000177.1, read on the forward strand.
GAATCTACGGCGCTGATATTGTTGTTGGAGAAGGTCAACCTTTGGGTAGCCCAATTACAGCAGGTGGGCCAATTTATGGGATTTTTGCCTGCAGTAAACCATACTTACGACTCATGCCAGGAAGAATTGTTGGACGTAGTATAGATGTTGATGGAGAAGTAGCCTACTGTCTCACTCTGTCGACTCGTGAACAACATATACGCCGTCACAGAGCAACTTCCAATATCTGCACGAATGAAACATTGATTGCACTCATGGGAGCAATG
>JASLVU010000178.1 GCA_030741225.1 Candidatus Poseidoniaceae archaeon
AATTATGTCGTAGGAATTTACGGCAATACGATGACGACCAATCCTCGGGCTTTGGAAACTGCTTGCGCAGTACTTGACCTCATCACCCCTGAATTGCGCAAAAATATTCGTGAACGCGGAGATGAATTTGTTTCGAAGTTGGAAGATTTAGCTGATGAATTACCTGGAATCATTACACAAGTTCAGGGCACTGGACTACTTCTCAGTGCCGAATTGGAACCAAGCAAGTATCCTGTGATTGGATTTGATGCTGTTGAAACATGGTGCAGGAAAAACGGCCTAGGAGTGATTCATGGTGGAAGTAACGCTCTTCGGTTCACTCCGCATTTCAATTTGTCATCTGCAGAGATAGATGCCATTATCGATATTGTTCGCGATGCATTGATTCACTTTAGAGATCGTTCATGAAAGAGATGTTACGATATCTTCTCTGCTGAATTGTTTGGACGCATAATAGGCTGCTAGGCTTGCGTAAACCATTGATGAAAGAAGCCAAATAAGCACATGCTCAACGATGACTCTATCCATCAGCAATTCTCGAAGAGCAAGCAACACATTGACAACCGGAATTGCAAACCAGTACCCCTCTATTCCGTCAAGGTTGATGACTTGCGTGAACAATGCAGGGAATAAAATCAACATCAAAGCAGGAGCTAGGATTGAACCTGCCTCTTTTACACTGTGTGAGCGCATGGCGAGTGCAAGTTCAAACGCGACAACCATAACGGCGAACAAAAGGATTGAGACAATAATGAGACCTATTGAAAGTGCAGAAAGAGATGGAATGCCAATGAAGCTTGAGGAAGCAAGATAACCTATTGCAAACAATAAACCACAAATTTGCAAAACAACACCAGTGCCTGTAATTGCTGCTACAGCAAGCCATTTTCCGAGAAGCAGTTCCATTCTCGTGCACGGTAAGCAGAGCAGTGCCTCTAATGTTCCACGTTCACGTTCGCCAGCAGTCATGTCGATAGAGGGTTGAATTGCACTCGAATATGTCCAAATTGCCAATACCAGCGGGATAAACAACGACAAGACCATGCCTGCTTGCTCGCCGGATGTTGCAACATCGCCTTGTGCTACATCGCCATCCCAACGTAGCGGGTCAAGTGTGGAATTGACATCCAAACCTCCTGCAGCAATGCGTTCACGAACTTCTGCATCCTCCCATTCAGAAAGGGTAGTCAGTAATCGGTATCTCGCTTCATTTGATCGTTCCGATGTTGAGAGGTGTAGAATTCCATACGACCAGGTTTCATTGTTTGAATCGAATCGTAAAAGAGCATCGAGTGAACCATTGCGAACTCTTTCGATTTCACTCCCCGGGTCTGAAAGAAATTCCATGTCCGGTAATGATTCAAACGTCAAATTCATACCGTTGTTGGTGAGATTCTGGGCAAGTTCAACTGGAAAATCATTACTTTGAACAGTTATATCGAGTTCAAGAGCATCCAATTCAGCAGCTTCGGATTCAAGTAAAATTGGAAACAAAATAAACAGTAATGGGAACATGAGTAGGGGGATGACGATAATTGCCATGATTGTCCTCCAATCTCGTGCAAATTCAATAATTTCTTTTTGAGCAATTGATTTCACTCGATGAAACCTTTTTTCATTCATCTTCACCACCTCCGAAAGTGGATTTTGGAGTGTTTGGAGTGAACAACTTTCTCCACCATGTGCTTAGTAAGCCCTCCTTTTCAGTATCCTCGTGACGCACACGGGCTTGCTCTAATGTCAATGATACATAGGCTTCTTCGAGTGATTCAGTGCCCGTTTTTTCCAACAATTCATCAGGTGAACCATCTGCGCGAATAAGTCCATTGTGTATTATGACAATTCGATCACATACTTGTTGAGCTTCTGCAAGATGATGTGTGGAATAAATTACAGTACCCCCCTCATCGCGCAACTGCCCTACCAATGCGCGCACGGTACGAGCACTGGTAATGTCCAGGCCTGCAGTTGGTTCGTCCAACAACAAAATACTCGGCCCATGTGCTAGAGCACGTAAGAGGGCCGTCTTTTGTTTCATTCCTCTTGAAAATCCCTTCGTATGACGGCCGAGGTTCTCTTTCATATCGAGGTGCTCAGCAAATCTTTCTGTTCGCGCCCATGCAACAGAATCTTCAATTCCATGCATTCGACTGTGATAGCGTATATTTTCCCATGCAGTTAGTCTTGAATAAAGACCTGTTGACTCGGGAACAACCCCTAATTCTTGCCGCATTTGCGATACAGGATGGCCGTTGCTCAATACCACTGAGCCATTGGTAGGTTTGTATACGCCTGCCATTAATCGTAACAATGTAGTCTTACCAGCCCCGTTACTACCAACGAGTCCAACAATTTCACCTGAACGAATTTCTAAATCAATACCTTGGAGCGCATCAACTTCATCAAAACTTTTTGTAACCGAACGTATACTTAGCAATGAATCCTTCATAGCATCACTACTCAACGCGTCCACTTTCAATCGCACCATCGAGGCCAGGGTGCTTTAATTCAAGCTTGCAAGCACGAGAGAGTTGTTGCTTGAGATGAGAGAAAATCTCCTGTTGAGGGACACCCATTTCAACAAGATTTCCAATCATGGAAAACGCTCCTTGTATTGCACCTGCATCGAGAAAAGCGTCGTTCGATATCTTGCGTTTCTGTCGCAGATACTCTAAACGCTTCGACAGAAAGTCAGCCTCGTGGCGAATGCGTGGGCCATCTAAATGCGGTAGGGCAATCAGGTGGTCAACACAGGTTCGCATCGAATTGATTACGAGTAGGGGTACTATCATGCTTGCGTCAATTCCACTAGGACTCCACCCGTAGATTTTGGATGAACAAAAGCAATTTTTTTGCCACCGGCGCCTTTACGAGGTTTTTCGTCTATCATCTGAATTTGATTTTCCATGAGATATTCAATGAGCCCAACTAAGTCAGTTACTCTAAAGCAGAGTTGCTGTATTCCAACACCACGCTTTTCGAGGAATTTACCGATGGGAGTATCCGGCGAGGTCGGTTCAAGAAGTTCAATTTGTGTCGGATGTTGATTCGAATTGTCATGGCTTGTCGAAAAAAATCGTGTTTTCACTCCCTGTTCCTCTACGACTTCATCTTCTTCACCTTCGTCTAAACCAAGTAATCTCCAAAACTTACTTGCTTGCTCTAAATCATGTGTCGCTATTCCAATGTGGTCGACATATATTGGTCCGAATTTCATCTGATCACCTCAAAAACCACTAGGAGCCATCCATGTTCCAAAAACATCTTTCATGGCTGATATTATTTCGCCTAACGTACAATCTGATTTTACCGCATCGAGAACGTATGGGAACAAATTCTCTCCATTTTCAGCAACCTTTCGAATAT
>JASLVU010000179.1 GCA_030741225.1 Candidatus Poseidoniaceae archaeon
AAATGTCGAACTTGCAGAAGGCTGAACACGAGCAACAATGCCGTGGCTTGCCCAGTCAAGCACGGAGTCCGACGGGTCTTTCATGTCACCAACATTGAAAGTTGTAAATGCACTACCGTTGGCGGCAGTCGTTGCCAAGTTGACAATACCCATCGTTTCATGATGCACTTCAATGGGTATACCAGATGTGGTTGAAAAACAGCTGGAAGAGGCATTTACCCAAACATTCATTGGAGTATTTAGGGCAGTAATGTCATTTTCTAAATCCACAACAAGACATTCATCTCTGTACCCTGGGTTGGTGTACTGGTCAACTCCACTGGAGGCCAGTGGTAAGTACTGTTTTAGGCGGAAATCAATAACCAAACCAATTTCATCTTCGGTGTGAAGCCAAGCAAAGTTTCTCGCCTCTGGACAGTACCATCGGTATCCAGTAGGGTCTCCATCACTGTTGATGGACATCAGTTCATATGAAGCGTTGCACCCCCCATAGGCAATACTTTGGCCGTAACTGTTTTTTGGCTTTCCAACATTCGTTACTTCCCACGTCGTGCTGTTGGTATCGGTCGTTGGTACCGGGAAAGGCGTGATGTAATCGCTTGAACCCGACCATTGGGAGGATGAAGTAACCGTTGTTGTCCATTGTTCATTTGTTCGGAGTGGGAAATCGTAAACCTCACTGACAGGACTGTATACATTGGTTATTGTGATGTCACCAAGTATTTGTTCTGCAAAGGATAGCCCGAACGGAACAAAGCGGATGTACAATTCAAGCTCACTTCGCATTGAAGATAAGTCACTTACACGCAGGTATTCTGTTTGTTGGAATGTGATGTAGACATTACCACTGTAACCGTCAAGGGATACGCCGGATTTGTCAAAGTTAGCAGAAGTTCGTAAGGTGTAGGCAAGCACAGACATATTGTCGACTGAGCGTTCGGTGATGGCCATGACTTCTGCAGTAGTATCTCCATAAATTTCCCCAACCGTCGCCTGTACACCAGAATCAGTAACGAGTTTCGTTGGGTCAAATGTACCAGAGTAAATCCACTTGTCACCGATTCGCCAAGTTGGCACATCGCTTACTCCGGGGTCCTGCGAGGAGAAAGAAACAACTTCTTGGTTGTCAAGTGAAGTGTTTGAAACCATTGGATTGGCAAGGGCAAGACACAGCAACGCTACCAGCACCAAAGGTGATGCAAGGTGGCGCAAAGGAGTGCCCATGTTGGGCCACAGTCGCAATAGGACATCAAGACTTCTCTTGATTCACTATGCTAAAATCACAGAAGATCGGCAAGTTCGTCCTTGATAATTTCTACGGCTTCAAGAATCTCGTCCTTGTGTCGTGCTCCGGTAATCACCATTTTTCCACTGCCGAAAATGAGACAGACGACCTTCGGATAATCAAGTCGGTAGATGAGGCCTGGGAATTGTTCAGGCTCATACTCGACTTTATCGAAAGGCAAGTGGAATGTGAGGTTGTTAAGATTCAATTTTCGAGGAACTCCAGCGAGAGGTTCGTTGGTAAATTTATCGTTTCCATCGTAATCTTCAGGGTAGTGTAGTGCATAGGTTGCAACCATGTTTTGCACTTCAATTTCAACTTGGTCAAGGTCCCAGGTTTCGATACCAGCGTCACGCAGGTCAGCAATCATTCGTTCAATACCGGTTTCAATGTTAGCTTCGTCTTTACCACCGGTGCATACAGCACGACCGGAGCGGAACATGAGGATTGCAAGTTTTGGATCTGTAACTCGATAAACGACACCAGGGAATTGTTCAGGTTCGTATTCACAATTCAGTTGAATTGCGATATCGGGCAAGTCCAGTTCTTCAGCAACACGAGTGCTTGCTACAACATTTACTACAGTTAGACGTTCTTCATCAGTTGTCATGATAGGCCCATATATAACGACTATATAAAAAGAAGGCAGGCACCTTACGAGATTTAGAAATTGTAAAAGGGCTACTGCGGGGCATTTTACAGTTCAGGTTTCCACATTGGCAAATTCTCATAATTATCGATCGATAAGCCGTTGTTTCCTAATCGTGAAATGAGCGTGCGACCGCCAGCCAATTCGATCGCCTCACTGGTTTGTTTTGGATGACGTGTAAGGGCAACCATGCACCCTCCTCCGCCTGCACCGGTTAATTTGGCGCCTAGAGAACTTGGACTAGCAGCACGAATCAGTGTTTCAAGCTCAGGACACGATACGCCCAAACTTTGAAGCATAATCTGATTTTCAGACATTGCTCTACCAACTGCTTCGAAATCTCCCTCCATGAGTGACTTGATGCCTCTACGAGATATGAGGCCAATTGTTTCAATTTCCTTCATTCGAGACGGTTCTGATTCAAGAAGTTCAGCCACTTTCGCCACTTGTTGAGAAGTAGGCGCGTACACTCCTGTATTGCCAATGACCAGGTAAACATCACGAGCGTTGACTGGGAGTTCAATGGAGTGCAAATGCCAAACACGCTCCTGTTCCGCAATTTTGAGACGGCGGGTGTAAAGGTATTCAACTTCCTGTTCAACTTCATCACTAAGCATCACAATGCCTCCATGTGCACTGGTTGAGGAATCCATTGGAGATGCACGACCGCCTTGAGCAATCGCTTCGACGGAGTGAGCAAGTAAGGCACATTCATCAACAGAGATAACGCTCTCATTTGCAAGGTATTGGGGGTCAGAAACCATTTTGCGTCGAGAATCTATTTCTCCTGACACATTTGAGTACAATGGACTGGTTTCAAAAGTTGAAGAAAATCCCTCTGCCCATGTTTCGGGGTTTTGAATGTCGTTAATAGATACAAACCATCGACCTCTTGCTGTTCTCAATGCAGCACTGGCCGCTACTGAGAGTGCGGCAGAAGAACCAAGGCCGGAGGCTGCAGGAATGTTGCCTTCAATTCGAATTGACAGTGCGGGAGCTCCGAGCGATGATGGCCACATTCTGTTTTTCAATGCTTGAACATGAGGGTGTTTTTTTGCTTGGAAATGCATACCATCTATTTTCCATGAACCGGAGTCGGATACGAGAGTTTCAACAGAAACCGAAATTCGTTGTTCTAAAGCCACTGCAACTGCAGGTTGGCCATAAACAACTGCATGTTCACCAAACAAAATGCACTTCCCAGGGGCACTTGCTGAAACTCTCGACATGTGCATCTCCCCCATTGTCCTACCAGCACATCTCGCTTCATATCCCTTGTTCTTAATCTCACAGGTTTGACAGATAATTATCGGTGGATTGAAGGGTTGGAACCCTTTCCAAAGATTGTAGGGGGTAACCTCTGGGTTGATTGACATGGAACATCCTCTCAATATGAGTTACGGGCCAGTATCCGGAT
>JASLVU010000017.1 GCA_030741225.1 Candidatus Poseidoniaceae archaeon
ATTCAACTTGCCCTCCATCGACATTTATTCAGCGCTTAGCTTCTCAAACCGCAAGCAAAAATAAGGGCCGCATGAAGAGTTTATCTCGGCGTGTTCGTGCAGCAGAAATGCGATATGCAATTAGCAGAGTTCACCAATACGACATTCAAGCGAAATTAACTTGGATGGTTGATTCTTTGATTGAAGATAGACCTCAATCACAGAAAAAAGTTCACAGTGAATCATCGGAATTAAATCTTAAAAATGCACTTCAGAGGACACTTTCCGGAGAGAAAGTGAAAGGCAAATATCTTCAGAAGTTAGGCACATTGCCAGAAATATGTAAACCAATTCTTTCACTTGATTCTCATTTATCTGCATTGACTTCTTCGAACTCTTCAGATGAATTGTTAGCAACTTATCAAGAGACATTGCAACTGATGAGTGATGTATTGGAGGCGATTGGTCTTGACTTGGCACCTCTGGATGAGTCAGCGGCTGTGTTGGCACATAGTGCATTAGGCGGCTACCTTTATCGCTCTGAAACAGCTTTGGGATTAATGGCGAAAATGTCCGGTAGAATAGATACTGCTCGTCTTCATTTGACTCGTGCTCTACAATCAGCGACGCTGATTGATGATGCTTATGCAGAAATGCATGCGGTGTATCAACTTGGCCTCTTGGCAATGGCGTCCGGCAAATGGGAGCGTTCAGCGCGTCTTTTTGAGACTGCAGACCGCCAGGCTCAGTCTATTTCTGCAACCCGCTTATCGTACATCGTTTGTGCCGGAATCTCTCGACATCTTTATGGAGATTTTGAGGCAGCAGAACAACATATTCTACGAGCAAACACAATCATTTCCTCAGATAAGAAGGAGGCATCTTTTTTGTTGATGAAACTTGGAGAATCCCTTCTTGCTATTGATCAACCAGGATTGGCTTTGGAAGTTCTTGATGAAGCAATGGAGTGTGCACTTGAAAACGAATCAAAAAATCAACTTGAATCTTTGGCAGATCACATATTGATGGCCAATGCTGCAATGACCAATGAAGATATCATCCAGCATGAGGGGCTGAGAACTCTCTTGGATGGACTCAACCAATTAACCGAGCAAGAATCGATTGAATTTACCAAGAAAATTCAACAGATTGAACAATTGGCTGATGAGCATACCCTACCCATTGAAGCGACATGGAAAGACTGGCAACCTTCAGAAAAACTGGTTTCAACCGAGGCGACTCTCAATGTGATTCGCTCCGAGGTCGATGAGAACAACGACACATTGGTCGTAGTTCATCATTCAGAACTCGGTTCTATCGGTTTATGGTTGCCCGAAGGTGAGTGGAATGTAGCTTCTGGACATCAACTTTCAATTGGAAAAACACGGGTAAAACTCGCCCCACCTACTCCTGAACTACAAGAGAAACACAGTTTGAGAGGATTGGTCGCTGTTGAGGACACGAGCATGCTTCTGTTCAGTGCTCCAAAAGATGATTTCATTGTTGAAACCGACAATTAAATTCCGGAAATATCGATGATGTAGCGTATTCCTACGACAACAATAATCAGCAGGAATATTTGCATGAGTCGTTCTTCAGTAAGATACTTCATGCCGTATTGTGCACCGTTTCTTGAGCCAAGAAAAGTCAATCCAATGAAGATGAGAATCAACAGGAATTCTTGGGCTAACTTGGAAAACATCTCTGAGGGCAATGCAATCAAATGTGCAAAAATCGCTACAGGTACGACAATCATCATGAAATGGAGGCTTGTACCAATTGCCTTTCTTGGTTCGAGGTTTGCAAAAGTGCGCAGAACTGGAACATAAATTACTCCAGCACCAATAGCCAGGACACTTGAAAGAATACCTCCTATTCCTGTTCCAATTTGAAGTTGTAAAGTTTCGACTTGACTGCTCGTTGCCGGTTCTCCTTGCACAAGAATCTGTTCAGATTTCATCTTGCGAACAGTTTTGATAATTGCCCAAGTAATCATAACCATGCTGAGTAATTTGAATACGAAATCGATCTTATCTCCAATGAATACAACGATTGCCACACCCGCAAGAGCACCAGGGATTGCCCCCCAAAGGCCAATCTTGAGAATCTCATCATCGTGATGGTTTTCTTTACGATGAGCTAAACCGCTGCCCCAGCTGACTACGGATGTTAGCGTGAGAGATACAGCAAATAAAGCGCCGTTAATTTCCCACCCCAATCCATAATGGAGCAAGGGGACGAACAACATGCCGCCTCCCATGCCAATTGGTGCGAACATGAATGCTACAGAAAAGATGCATACAGATACCAAAAGAGTTTCAGCAATCACACGAATTCCCCATTAGATTTAGCAGGAACATATTCGTGCCATGGTTCTCGCTGGAGTTCTTTCTTCAAGACATTGTCTCTCAGAAAATCACTTACCCATAGTTTCAAAGGATAACGCTCGATGGTCAGTCTATGTCCACAGTGCTGATTATTGGTGGAGGAATTGCAGGATTCCTACTGCTTATACTGGTTATTTGGTTCTTCTCAACTTGGAATCGACTCATTAACCTAGAAGAAAATGTCAACAATTCGTGGGCTCAAATTTCTGTATTGTTGAAGCAACGTTATGATATGATTCCAAACTTGGTAAATATTGCTAAGGGAATAGCCAAGCAGGAAATAGCATTCTTCGACAAGTTGTTCGATGCACGGAAGGCAGCCGCTGGTGCTTTGCAATCGGGTAATGTCGAAGGTACCGCTCGTGCTGAATCCGCTTTCTCGGCCATGATTCCTCGAATCAACATGGTTGCAGAGCAATACCCTGAATTGAAATCAGATGCTTCTTTCTTGAACATCCAAAACAAGTTGGTTGGGCTTGAAAACAGCATTGCGGACCGCCGTGAATTTTACAACTCATCGGTCACCGCTTTCAACAAGACCATTCAAATGATTCCAACCGTATTCGTAGCCAATATGAAGGGTTGTGAGCGCCGAGAACTGTTCGAAATTTTCGACCATGAGCGAGAGAATGTGGTCATTGAGTTTTGATTTGAATTTTTGAAATCAACCGTAACTTCAAGACCTTCGGGCTGAAAGAGAGATTAGGTGGAGTGATGTTTCTCATCATAGGGTCAGGACATCTCGCCGTTCGACTAACTGAATGGTGTGCTCTTCGAAGAAGGAGTATTCTTGTTGGTTTGGCCACAAACCTTCCTCTTGACAAACCATTAGAGGGTTGTGAAATCATGGCTCTTCCATCTCCCATGCTGCTCAAGGATTTGCCTTTAGACACACGTAAACCAACTGCAGTATTGCTGCTTGATCCTGAATCATTACTTGATGAGAATGCATTAGAGGCATTGCAAAATCACTGGAATGATGTACCTGTACTTACCACCTTACCCCTTGAGGGTGATGGAGTAGATTTGATCAGTGTTGATGACATCTCTTTTGCTGCAATGCAAGACAGAATTCGATCTTGGGAGCAGAAAGACGGTGCCAGTGTGATTCAACATTACTTGCAATCGGTTCCCACTGAATCGAAGGTCGCAATCTTTTGTCATGACAATCCTGATCCGGATGCTTTAGGAGCGGGCTTGGCAATGTTTGACTACATTGAATCATTAGGATTGAAACCCCAACTTTTGCATGGCGGGATGATTGAACACCAACAAAATCGGGCAATGGTTCGAATCCTTGATATCCCCGTTCGGCGTCTAATTCTTGACTGGGAAATTCAAGATGTTCTTCGAGATGCAGCAGTTGTGATGACTGTTGATTTCCATCGCCCTGGCGCAAATAATGTCCTTCCTGATGACTGCGTACCGCATATAGTCCTTGACCACCACACCTCTGACCAATCGGTGGCTGCCGACATCTCACTTGTGCGGGCTGAATTTTCGGCCACATCTTCGTTGGTAGCAAGTTTATTGATGAGTCTCAATCATCAAATGAATCCACGAATAGCGACTGGATTAGCTTTTGGAATTCGTACGGATACGCTCGGCTTTACTCGTCACTTCAATCCCGTAGATATACGCGCACTCTCTTGGCTCAATGCCTATGTTGATTCTGAAATGCTTCGTTCTATAGAAGAACCTCCTCGCTCTCAAGAAACACTTGAATCCTTTTCCGAAGCTCTCTCGTCCCGCTCTCTTATCGGCTCGACTCTACTTGCACCATTATCGTCGATGCCGAATCGTGATTCGCTCGCACAAATTGCTGATTTTTTACTTCCGACAGAAGATATTGACACAGTACTGGTTTTTGGACCCCGTCGTGGAAAAGTAATCATTTCGGCTAGAACTCGCGATGAATCTCTTCATATCGGGCGTGCATTATCAGAACGGTGGGGTAATGGACTTTCAGGCGGCCACAAAGCATTAGCAGGTGGCCAAATTCCGTTTGAAAATCTGCTTGACGAGATTCCCGATGAGCCATCAGAAGCGGCAGCAGCAGCGGTAAATGCGATGCATCAGCAATTGATACAAATGTTCAGCTCGGGTGATGAATGATGAGTACAACCCCACAAAGGATTACGATCGCGACTCCTTGTCTCGATATTTCACCCTCGCTGAGAATTCTTGGAACTGCCCATGTTTCTACAGCTAGTGTCGAGGCAGTTCGGGAACAGATTTCCTCTTTCAAACCGGATCTTGTTGCGGTAGAATTGTGCGAATCACGGCATCAAGCCTTGACAAGTAACCGGCGTTTGGATAAGGAAGGTTTGCTCAAAGTGGTAAAGGAAGGTAAGGCTCCTCTGGTTCTGCTTCAATCCCTCCTCGCAGCAGAACAGAGAAAGATGGGTCTTGATGAAGGCCAACAACCTGGAGCAGAACTCCTTGCAGCAGTTCAAGAAGCCGAAGCGGCAGAACTCGAGGTAGCACTCATCGATCGTGATATTCAAACCACTCTACGTCGGGCTTGGAAGAAAATGCGATTTTTTGAAAAGGTCAAGATTTTGTGGTCTTTGTTGGGAGATGATGAAGACGAAGATGCTCCCGAAGTGAGTGAACTTTTGGAAGATCAAGATCTTCTTTCGTCGCTCATGGAGGAACTTCGGACTTTCTCCCCCGGAGCAGGTACCGTTCTTATTGACGAAAGGGATGCATTCCTTGCAGGGAAAATTTCTCAATTGAACCGTTCGGACAAGAAAATTCTTGCAGTCGTCGGAGCAGGTCACTTGAAAGGTATTGAAAAGCATCTTTCGAGTGAATCGGTCGTTACAGAAGATCAGTTGAGCGAATTGAATCAGTTGCCGAAGCGAGGCCGTTTTTCAAAGAGCATACCTTGGCTCATTCCAGCGTTTGTAATGAGTCTCATGATTTATTTTATCGCTACCGGAGAGCAGGTCAATTTGATTGAAATGTTCACAGTTTGGACTGCTGCAAATGCTGTTTTTGCGGCTCTTGGGTGTGCCCTCGCCCGAGGTCATCCATTGGCAATTCTTACCGCTGCAGCCGCATCTCCGATTACTTCGCTAAATCCCACACTCGCGGCAGGTTGGTTTGCAGGATATGTCCAACTGAAGATAAAAGAACCGACTGCAGAAGACCTGCAACAATTTCTCAAGTTGGAAAGTTTGGGTTCTTTTTGGTCGAACAAAGCAGGTCGAGTTCTCATGGTGACATCGCTCTCAAACCTTGGCAGTATGGCTGGTGCGTGGTTTGCAGCCGCAGGATTATTGGGTAGTTTAGGAATTTAATCGATTGAATTGAGAACTTGGAACAGGTCGATGTGTTCCTTTACATCATGGACTCGGACGATGTCGATTCCTTCGTAGTGAGCTTTTGCCGCAACAGCAAGGGTGCCACTTAATCGTCCACCAGGCTCAGTTTGCCCAGTCAATTGGCCAATCATCGATTTTCTTGAGACACCCCACAGAATCGAATAACCTTCAATTCCTCTTAACAGGTCATGCCTTTGCAACAAATCTATGTTGTGTTCAAGTAATTTTCCAAAGCCAATGCCTGGGTCTAAGACGATAAGTTGACTTGGGTGGCCTGCAGCAACCAGTCCCCTAGCAGTTTCGAGTAATTGTTCACTTACTTCGACAGCACAGTTATGGTATTGCGGTTTTTCTTGCATGCTTTGAGGACTGCCTTGCATATGCATAATACATACACCGCACTGTTTTTCAAGAATCAACTGAACCATTTCAGGATCTCTCAATCCTGAAACATCATTTACCAAATCAGCTCCAGCATCAAGTGCTGCACGAGCAACTTCAGGACGACGAGTGTCAATTGAAATCAAACCATCTGGATTTCTCATTCGTAACTCTGAAATTACGGGTACAACTCTCTCGATTTCTTCTTCAATTGAGACATAATCTGCGCCTGGACGCGTTGATTCACCTCCAATATCAATCCATGTTGCACCCTCGGACCACATCCGTTCTGCGGCATGAACAGCGCTTTCGACTGTTGTTTTTCTGCTGTTTTCATGAAAGGAATCTGGAGTTACGTTTACGATTCCCATTACGTGACAGTATTGTTCTTCATTCCTATGCAATGCAGCAATAAGCATCTCTCGGCGTTCGAGATTAGGTTGAAATGTGGCCGTCATGTTGTCTCCGAGTTCGGCAGATTTGATAAGATGTGAGTGCCAAGGTCACCTATGACCGGTGCGGCCGCCGTAGATTTGTTGGATGAAATTCCACATTCAGATGCCGGTTTTGAGACAACTGGGCCTCATGAAAGCCGTAAGGAGTTAGCCGACCGTTTAATCCGTCGTTTGAAAGTTAAAGACCTCAACGCTATTTATGAAATGATATCCAGTAAGGCGTACTTAGGAGGGATATTGATTGCAATTCTCATTTTATTCCACTGGATTTTCATTTCTTCCACGAACGATAATCTGGATTTAGGGCACTCAATTTTGATGGATTTTGATTTCCAAGAGGTCGCGTTAGCAGTCATGGGATTGGGTTTATTCTCTGCTCTGTTTCGTGATTACAGTCGAGAATTAGGGCAACTCCTGCCTTCTCTTGTTTCTGGCGCGATGATTATTCTTTGTGGTTTTTACGTTGTCGAACCTTTGGTTTATGGATTTGTGACCAGTGACCTTGAGGTCCAGACAGCAGTTTGGCGAAGCGCCCGTCTTGCATTGCTTTGGGGTGGAGTAACTTATTGCGCACACTTTTTGGTCGATGCATCACTTCTGTTGTGGTTGAAACAATTCTGTGCCAACAACGAAATTGACATTGCTCCAATTCCTGCTCAATCTGCTCGAGAGTCAATTGAAGAATCTGATATTTAGACTGCACAATTCTTGTAGGATTGACATCACGATGCATCATGGCAGGTGAGCGAGTAGATGTCCTTCGTCTTGGATATCGACTAGGCCGGGATCCACGAATCACGACTCATCTTGCTCTTGTAGGGAGAGCACTTGGAGCAAATCGTTTCTTACTTGCTGGCGATGAAGATCCAAAGATGTTTGAAAACCTTGACTCTGTTGCCAGTAGATTTGGCGGAGGAATGGAGTGTGAGCATGTGAATGCTCCAATGGGCTGGTTGAGAAGATTCGTGGAAGAGGATGCTGGAGATGGGAGCCCAGGTGTTGCAGTTCATTTGACGATGTACGGGGAACCTTTTCGAGAAGCAATTCCGCGAATACGTAGAGACAGGCCGATGGTTATTGTTGTCGGTGGGGCAAAGGTTCCAGGTGATGTTTTCAAATATTGTCAATACAACATTGCTGTTGGCAATCAACCGCACTCCGAAGTTGCTGCTTTAGCTCTGTTTTTGGATGCATGGTACGGTGATTCAGGGAGCGTTCGAACGTTTGATGATGCTCGCCTCATCATCGAACCTTCGGCGAACGGTAAGAGAGTTCGTGATTTGGACCAAGAAGAAGAATAAGTATTTACTTACTTAAGGCTTCAGAGGGTTATTTTCTATCATTTATCAGAATTTCACTTTTCTGTATTTCTTTGTCGTTCAATGCCAATCATTATGGGGGTTCGTTTTCGACTAAAACTAATGTCGGGAGTTAAGTCACAGACCGGCAGTTTTTCTCCGGGTCAAAATCAACGTGGAGTTGTTGATGCTCCATCGTTTTTTGATGCAGCAGATGGTCTACTTTTCGGACATGAATTGTCCCCTGCTGCGGAGGGCCCAGGGGTCCTTCTAACTGCAGACGGAGGTCGATACTTGGGTACTTTGTTTGGCGCAAGTGGTCATGGTGAAGGAGAACTGGTCTTCACTACTGGAATGATGGGTTATCAAGAGTCACTTACCGACCCGTCATTTGCTGGACAAGTACTCACGTTTACTTACCCCCTTATCGGAAATTATGGGATACATGCAGGCTCATCTGAATCTTCAGCAGTATGGCCCCGAGGGGTCGTTGTTCGACATGCGATGCATCAACCCGACCATCGTCATTCCATAGCGCCAATAGAAGACCTCTTGAGGCTTCATAACATTCCTGGAATTCAAGGAATCGATACTCGCGCTATTACCCGGCGTGTTCGTGAACTTGGTACTGTACTTTGCGTGTTCGGCCCTGTGGGCGATGAGGAACTTCTTCGGGAGCGACTAGGGTCAATGACATCTCCAGATTTAGAGGATTTGGTCCATGAAGTTTCGATATCTTCACCGGTCGTGCTCAATCCAGGTGCATTGGATATGTTGGACCACCCATTACCTCGATTGGGTGCACTCGATTGCGGAATTAAATTCAATATTCTACGCAATCTTTGCCGGCATTTCGAAGTGATTTGGTGCCCTCCTGATACGCCTTTTGAGACTTTGGTCAACGATTTCCATATCGATGCTTTGTTTTGTTCAAACGGACCTGGTGACCCGGCACATCAGGGTAAAGCATCCCTCGCTCGAAACACATTGGCTGACGCAGTTCGAGCCAACATGCCAGTCATGGGAATTTGTCTTGGTCACCAATTGATGGGTCTTGCCTCTGGTCTTCAAACCTACAAGATGCGCTACGGCCACCGAGGAGCAAACCAACCTGTTGTTGATTTGAAAACAGGTTTGGTCTCTATTACCAGCCAAAATCATGGTTTTGCAGTCGCAGACCCTGAAGCAGGAATGCTTGCTGCTCATCCCAGTGGAGCCTGTTCAGATGTAGGCGAGAATCTTCATGGTGCAGAGGTAGCGGTTCGATTTGTGAATGCGAACGATCGCACTGTCGAAGGCTTGGATATAGTAGGTCACCCCTCATTTACTGTACAATTCCATCCCGAAGCATGTCCAGGGCCACATGATGCCGCTCCTTTATTCCAACAATTCCGAGAAATAGTCGACCAAACCATTGGAGTTGGTGTATAATGCCCCGTCGAGATGATTTGAAGACCATTTTGGTTTTGGGTAGTGGCCCTATTAAGATTGGGCAAGCAGCGGAATTTGACTTCTCCGGAAGCCAAGCAGTCCGTGCACTTCGTGAAGATGGCTATGAAGTAATCCTAGTAAATTCCAATCCTGCGACAATTCAAAATGACCCTGAAATGGCAGATAAAGTCTACATCGAACCGCTTTTACCAGACACTGTACGTCGAATATTAGAGATTGAAAAACCATGCGCATTACTTGCAGGAATGGGAGGTCAGACCGCGTTAAACATTGCGAGTGAGTTATCACACGATGGCTCCTTAGAGCGACTTGGAGTTGAGTTAATTGGCTCGGATTTGGATGCTATTGACAAGGCTGAAGATCGAGAACTGTTCAACCAAGTTTGTGAATCAATCCAACTACCTATTTCGGAAGCGATTGCATGCAATTCGATGCAGGAAGTGATTTCAGCTGCCGAAACAATCGGTTCTTGGCCGGTTTTGATTCGGCCAGCGTTCACTCTTGGTGGACTGGGTGGTGGAACGGCTTGGGACATGGGTCAACTTGTTGAAATAGCAACACTGGGTCTTCGGAATTCTCGTATCAACCAAGTTCTCATAGAGGAATCAATTCTTGGCTGGCAAGAATTAGAATATGAGGTTATGCGGGATGGTGCGGACAATGCAACCATCGTTTGTACCATGGAAAATATTGATCCGATGGGCGTCCATACTGGAGAATCAACCGTAGTAGCGCCACTTCAATCCTTTTCAGACGCCGACCACCAGATTCTTCGAGACCAAGCACTTGCTTTGATTCGTGCATTAAACATCAAAGGAGGATGTAATGTTCAGTTTGCATTTAACCAATTCACTGGAGAGATACGAGTCATTGAAGTTAATCCGCGCGTCTCGCGCTCTTCTGCTCTTGCGAGTAAGGCTACAGGTTATCCAATAGCTCGAATGGCTGCTAAAATTGCGGTTGGCTATACTCTTGATGAATTGCCAAATCCAATTACTGGAGAAGGTACCACTGCTGCTTTCGAACCCACGCTCGATTACTGTGTTGTGAAGATACCTCGCTGGCCTTTTGATAAATTTAGAACAGCAGATAGAACCTTGGGTACATCAATGAAGTCGACAGGTGAAGTGATGGCAATTGGCCGTAACTTCGAAGAGGCATTCCTCAAAGCCTGGGCATCACTTGAACAAGGATACGCACACCCACGCCCACTGACTCGTGCAGATGAATCCGAAGGAGAGGGAATGGCTGAACGTGCACTATCTTCCTTACCAGATTCCACCTTGGTCGAATGGTGCAGAGTTGCAACCGATCGAAGAATGGGCGCACTCATCGAAGCCTTTAGGCGTGGCTGGAGTGTTGAAAAAGTACATGAAATCACTCGAATCACTCGTTGGTTCCTCTACAGATTCGAAAATATCGCACGCATTGAAAAAGAGATTACTGCAACTGCGGCTCTGCCCAGCGAACTCACTCGAGAGCAACTTCAGCATTGGAAGAGTCACGGATTCTCAGACAATCACATTGCAGATGCGCTTTCTGGTTTCCCTGCAGGCGGGCCTCGCACAATTCCTTCGGGGCGAGATGAAGATGCAGTCATGAAACGTCGCCACTTGCTTGGCCTCCATCCTCGCTATAGAATGGTGGACTCCTGCGCTGCAGAATTTGCTGCAAAAACACCATATTACTACTCAACCTATGAATTGGACGACGCTCAAGGAATTGACCTTCTTCCTGAACTCGAATCCCGTACCAAGGACCGTCTTGTAACCGTGGGGAGTGGGCCTATTCGTATTGGGCAGGGAATTGAATTTGATTACGGGTGTGTTCACGCTGTAAAAGCCATACGCGAAGCGGGTAAGGATGCCATAATTATCAACAATAACCCTGAAACAGTATCGACTGATTTCGATACTTCGGACCGGTTGTATTTTGACCCTCTCACACTCGAATACGTTTCTGAAATTCTCCTAAGAGAGCAAGCGCATGGAATCTTACTGCAATTTGGAGGCCAGACTGCAATCAATCTTGCTTTACCTCTGAATGAGCGTCTTCCTTCACTTAAACCGCTTGGATTGGATCTTGCAATTATGGGTACTTCATGCGATGCAGTTGACGAAGCAAGTGACCGCGAGCGGTTCGAGGCATTTGCCAAAAGAGCTGGTCTTCGTATGCCAAATGGAACAACAGGAACTTCTGCTGAAGATGTCCGTAAGGCTGCATTGGATATTGGATTTCCAGTACTTATTCGTCCATCGTATGTACTTGGTGGGCGGGGTATGGAGATTCTTGCAAATGAACATCAACTTGAGGCTTATCTTGAAGAGGCCTATCTTGCACCTGATAAACCACTTTTGATAGATGAGTACCTCGGCCATGCTACTGAAATTGATGTTGATGCTGCATGTGACGGTGAACAGGTATTGGTCGGAGCAATTATGGAGCATCTGGAAGAGGCTGGAATACACTCAGGTGACTCAACATGCTTCATACCTGCGCAAAATATCTCTCAGGCTATGCTGGAGAACATTGCAGAACAGACCAAAACAATTGGACTGGGTCTGAAAATTAAGGGATGTTACAACATTCAATTTGCAATACAGGGGGACAATTTGTATGTTCTTGAAGTCAACCCGAGGTCTTCACGAACGGTTCCTTTTGTAGCGAAATCCACCGGTTTACCAATGGCCCGAATTGCTGCGAATATCACCATCGGAATTCCTCTCTCAGCCCAAGATATACCTCAGCGTACTTCGGGTCAGGTCTGTGTAAAAGCACCTGTTTTCCCATTCATCAAACTTCGCGGATTAGATCCTGCCCCCGGGCCTGAAATGAAGTCCACGGGTGAAGTGTACGGTTCGGATGTTTCTGCTGATCTTGCCTATCTCAAGGCTCGGCTTGCAACCGAGGTTCCAGTCGCTACATCTGGAGGTGTTTATCTCACAGTTCGAAACGAAGACAAGAAAGGATTGATTCCAATCGCACAGGACTTGGTTGATATTGGGTTCAACCTTTTTGCTACTCCAGGTACCTGCGATGCGTTAAGGAAGGCAGGCGTCCCGGTAAGTGTAGCATATCGAATTGCAGATAAGAATCATCCAGATGCACTTGATTTGATGCATAAGGGAGAAGTTTCCTTTATCGTCAACGTTCCAACAATTTCTGGTGGTGCAGTTCGTGACGGGAACATGATGCGTCGTCTTGCTGTCGAATTGAATATTCCCTTTGTCACAACTCTTCGTGGAGCAAAGATGGAAGTTGCTGCGAGCAAGGCGAAATTGAGTGGGGAATTGGAGCCAAGACGGCTTACTGTCCATTATTAATCAGCAAGCATCGTATGCCTCAATGATGTATTTTGTCAGTGGACTTGTCCATGCAAGTTCACTGATTCCTTCTTCTCCTTCAACATCGTAAATGCGGACAACATCTCGAACACGAACATTTCCATCTGAGGAACGAGCCAAGATTGTTGCTGGTTTAATCGCTTTTCCAGTTCCGTGGGGGTCATAGACTGTGTCCAATGCATCACTCAAGAACCAATCAGCTTTCCCACCAGGTTCTCCCTCGTACTTCTTGACGACTTTTTTCGACCCGAACATTCCTCCAGATTTCTTCTTAGGGGCTTTCGGTTTCGATTTCTGAACTTTTTGCTCTGTCTTCTTGGTGGTTGTTTTCTTTGACTTTGTGTCAGAACTTGCTACACTTCGGCCCTTGAATTCTTCTTCCATTTCTGCTCGTATCTCTTTTTCGAGTTCTGCACGAATACTTTTTTCGAGTTTCTTACGTAGCTTCTCTTCTATAGCAGCAGGGTCTCCCTTGGAAAGTTTTGCTACTGCATCGTCACGTTCATCTTGCATTGCTTGCATGACATTGATGTAATGCGAAGCAACCTGGATCAAGGATGTTTCCATTGATGCTTCAAGTTGCATGGAGACAACTTCACTTGCAGAGTCTCTCCACTTTCGCCATTGAAGCATGGTATTGGTATGAATATCAGAACCGCATTTTGGACAGAAACTTCTCTTCGGTGGTTTAAGCACAGGAATTGCACGCATAGCATCAGGGTCTATACCTTCATGCTCACCGCTTGCAACATCGTGGATGTGAGTTGATGCTTCCATACCGTTGTCCATCGCGTCTCGAAAGAGTCCCTCTTTGAGGTCAAGTTTTCCTGCTTGTATCAAATCCCATCCATTCGTTCCTCGAACAACTGCACGAACTGCTGCGTTAGCAGCCGGTGATTGACCCCATTCGTAATTTGAATAAAATGAACTGGATTTCGGTTCAAGAACGTCATTGGCAAAAGCGTCAGAAAGATCGACATCCTCGCCCTCAGCAGGTGCTGCAATCCCAAGAACGATTGGATTTGCACCATCTTCAATCTTGGCAATCATATCGAATTTTTCTGCCATTGAAAGGTCATCACGTACACGGATGACTTCCTTCAGTTGATTCAAATCATGCCCAGTAGCAGTTATTGGTCCCTGAGCGGTGAAGTCGTGTCCACATGACAGACAGAACTTTGCTGCGGCCTCAACGCCGGTTTCGCAAGTAGGACAGTAGACCCCCGCCATGGAATGCAATGGTTAGCGACTACTTTTCAAGTGTGACGGTTGAAATTGGATAAAAACACTGAAAAACTGAATAAAATTCAACACCAGTTACGAATCAAGAATTTTGATGCAACTTTCCAGAAGAGAGACGATTTCATTTTGGTTCATCTCGGATAAAATTGGAGCAAGTCGAGGTCCTTTTTCAACACCCATTAAACACAGGTATGCAACTTTGTATGCAAGCCATTTGTGGCTAACAGCCAAGGATTCTATACTCCGAGGTATTGCAGCAGAAATATCTTTTTTTGTCCATTGACAATTTGACAACTCGACAGTCAGTGCTCGTAGAATGTCCTCTTCTTCTTTATTGAAATGTTGAATCACATCCACGCTCGGCTGTGAAAGAATTTTAATTCTCATTTCATCCGGGAAATGCGACGATTGAATCCAATAGCGCATACGGTCGAGCCTGTCTTGCAGTTGTGGCGTGACGGTGAGAACCGCTCCGGAATCTTTCAAACTCCGCCAAACGTCTTCATCGCTTTTTTTGGTTTGAGCCAAAAGTGCAAGATGGCGGAATGTAACCGCAGCAGATTGAACTTGATTTCCAGAGATTGTGCTCGCCATGCGCATTGCTCCAGCTGCATCTTCAATCTGTACACGTTGTCTTCGGCTCAACTCTTGATTCGCCAGTTCCTGTTCAAAATCACGCGCAGACAATCGTTCGTATTCATCTGCAAGAGTCACCAAACCCATTCCAGTATCAAATTCAATGGCTTTGTTTGGTTTGGATTTGGCAATCAAAAGTCGTAGAATTTCAGGAGGGACCAACTGAAGCGCTTCGATCGGGCCAACGGTATTACCTGCAGAGGATGACATTGCGCCCTTTCCTTTCAGGCTAATCCATTCATACACGAGAGGTTGCGGTGGCTTATGGCCAAGGATCTCAACGATTTCTCTTCCTGTAGAGTATGATCCGCCAGCCGCTCCATGGTCCTTTCCAAAGGCTTCACATGTGACTCCAATCCATCCCCATTTTGCAGGCCAGTCAATCCGCCAGGGCAGTTTACCTTCACCTTTGGTGATGTCTGAAGAACCGTTTTGACCGTACTCATCCTCCCAATGTACGAGAGGGTATTCGTATCCAATGACACGAACTTTATCCAAACCACCTTTCGAATTCAAGGGACTCCATGGAAACCAATCGTCCGGTAATTCTCGTCCAGATATGCGCTCGATACACTCTCTAATGTCATCTGCACGATCGCAGGCTATTTTCGAGAGTGCGGCGAAGTTACCTTTTCTATAGGATTCAAGGTTGTCAACCAGTCTTGGCTGAACGCCGATTTGGTGTAGTGCGGAAAGAAAGGGTTCAAGGAAGTGATTGGCATATGTCCAACCTTCGTTTTCAAACCGTTCCCAATCCGGATTTCCGTCATCTTTAGGGGCAGGAATCGCTCCCAATTGATTTCCAACAAACTGTTCGTATTCCGGCCCAAGAAAATCATAGACTTTTCTTAATGGATCAGCACTATCGATGACAAATACAAAATCAACATCGAGGCCTGCGTCACGAGCGGCTCGTGCAATCATATCTCCTGTCAAAATTTCTCGGAGGTGTCCAATATGGAATTCTCCACTCGGGGTAATACCAGTTGATACAACATGTTTGTCGCCTTTGTGAGAAAGGGATTGTGCTGCAACATCCGCCCAGTGCATGTTTTCACCTCAAACAGGTACAGCACGAATGATTCCACGAAGAGGTACGCCATTGATTTCATTACGCTTGGATTTGTTGACAAGTACGATGACAAGTCCGACTTCACCGCCTGCAGCACGTATTGATTGGATGGTTCTTCCCATGGTCGTACCGGTCGATAAAACATCATCGATGATGACGACTTTTTTGCCTGAAACTTGACCATATTTGTTGGAAAGTACTCCATGACCATCATCACCGTCTACGTTTCGATAGATTGTGTATTCCGAACCAAGACAGCGTGCAACTTCATGGGCGAAGCTAATGCCATTAATCGAAATGCCAACAATAGTGTCGATATCTTCGATTCCAATTTCTTCATCTGCAACATCCGCCATAATATTTCCAATCGCAGCAATACGTTCAGGTCGAACCCCGATGGTTCTCCATCCGATTCGAACATCAGTGGGCCTATCGCCAGATTCGCCTTCGGCAAGAAGCCAAGAGATTGTGTCCTGTGAAAGTGAAAGTTCGTCAGCAATTTGCTGAGAATTAAGGCCTTCTTTCCTCATTCCAAACGCTTGAGCGCGCAGTTCTTCAATACTGGATACCATTGTTCTCGTATCGGGGTAAAGTAACTGACTCATCAAACCTTTGTCTGTGTAGGATGTCTTTTGGCTGTATGTGTCTATCCAAAGCCTTCAAGAAAGAGCGATACAGGCCTAGGTCATGACCGACTTTGATTACGAGACTTTGCTCGACCGTGCACGGGAAAATATTCCCGAAGAAATCTCTTCTCGTTCACGATGGAGATTGCCTGAGCCACAAATCTTGATTGAAGGTCAAAACACCATCTTTCGTAACTTCAATGAAGTCGTTTCTATGATGGACAGAGATGATAACCATGTCTATCAATATATTTTGAATGAACTCGGTACATCGGGCTCTCGAGATGGACCCCGTGCCCGGTTTAAGGGAAGAATCCCGCCCAAAAGAATCAAAAAGACGATCGTCAATTATGTAAATTCCTACATTAAGTGCAATCAATGTGGTGCTCCAGATACACATTTCATCAAGCAAGATAGAACGACCCTACTCAAGTGTCAAGCGTGTGGTGCTAATCGCCCGGTCAAACTTTGATTAATCAAGATAGCTCGTAACTTCTTGGAAACTCGGTTTCTTCACACTTGGAACCGATAGGGGATAACCGGCTCGAACAAAACCAATAATCTCTTGTTCATTGGGATTGATGCCTAGAATCTGATAAGTTTCATGGTCACGAGTGATTGAACCGGTTGACCAGAGCGAACCAATCCCATTATCCCAAAAGGAAAGCACCATGTTGTGGAGTGCACACACACTGGCAGCATAATCTTCCTTTTCTCGAAAATCGTCATCAGGACTTTTCTTTGAGGTTATTGCAAAGAGTATCGGTGCGGAAATGATTTTTGAAACAGCTCTTTGTATATCTGCATCAACATTGTTTGATTTCTTTTTTTCAGATTTTTTTCTCGCCAATCTTGTAATACTTGGGATGAGGGATTTTCTCGTGCTGTTTCCAATCGAGTAAAATCTCCAAGGGTGAGTATGCTTGTGGCAGGGTGCATTCGACGCAGCTTCAAGTGCTTCGGTGATAATCTCAGCAGGTACCTTTTGTTCCTTGAATTTGTAAACGGTTCTACGGGATGTAAGGTTTTTTTGAACTTTCGACATTCCCTCACCTTTCGACTTCAATCGTTTCCTTTTACGTCTTTCACTTTTGAAATTTCATGAGCGAGGGTGTAATCTTTTTCGGTCAGTTTTCCAGCATCATGGGTAAACAATTCGAGGACCACATATCCCCATCCAAAATGTATCTCTGGGTGATGATTGTGCTCTTCGGAAAGTTTGGAAACTTCATCGACAAAATACTTTGCAGATAGAAAATTTTGAAATTTGTATTCCGCCATGAGTCGGCCTTCGATAATTTCCCAACCATCTGGGACATCCATTCAATCAACCCCAAAGATGGGAGTCGTCGTTGCCCTTGGTCTCTTTCTCCACCTTCTCATGGAGTTTCGAACGGCGTTTCATGTCAGCGCGTTCAAACGCAAGAAGCGCTTTGTCATCGATGTAAGCAGGTCGGGTATGAGCAATCAAAACAATCTGTGCAATGATGTCGCGAGCGATGAAAACTGTCCGGCGGTCTTCAGTCAGTAATTCAATGTTTGATTTGCCCGAAGCAAGCAAGCGACCACGCAACCAGGATTCTTCATCCGATTGTATTGAGCGGGCATCGAGAAGAATCTCAACAAAATCATCTCGACGGAGTCCATGACGGCGTACCAACAGGTCACCATCATAAACGTCAGCAAACTCGTCAAGGTTGGGTGAACCCATGTCTTTCCAAAGTGGTTTTGCCCAATCGGGTAGTTCGACAGTTTGCTTCTTCTTACGGGCCATGTACCGTTCAAGAGCCGAGGCTACTTGAACCTCGCTCTTGTAATCCAATGAAATGCCACATCGAGGTTTTTTCAACGGATGTCTTCTTGAAGGGTGGGCTACAGCCTTAGAATGAGGAGAGGGTATGAAAGTCTCATGGCGAACTCTTCCTACAGTGCTTCTGGAAGATGAGATTCTTGACAAAGCGTTCTCTCGAGCCAAGAAAGCCGCAGACAGGGTCGATGACCCTGACCGAGTTTTTCGTGTTCGAAAGCAGATGAATCGTATGGTTCAAACTGCATCAGATATAATTTCTACCACTTTTCTCGAGATGGTCAATTCTTGGCCTTCTTTAGACCAATCTCCACAATTTGACATCTCGATGATCGATGCATGCGTTGGCTGTGATGATTATCGTCACCATTTGTCGATGCTTCAATGGGGTGCGAAACAAGTCACCAACATTTCGGGACAAAACAGCAAGAAAATTGTTCGAACTGGCCGCACTGAATTGATGCACGATGCTCGCAGGGAGGCATACGGTAGGATCTCATCAATCATGCGAAGGGTTGGGCCGTCACTTCTTTGGTTAAGTGAGGCTCGAGAAGTTCTCAAGCGTTTGCCAACCATTGACCAATTGCTTCCATGCATTGTTGTTTGTGGTGCACCGAATGTAGGAAAGTCAGCATT
>JASLVU010000180.1 GCA_030741225.1 Candidatus Poseidoniaceae archaeon
ACATTCAAAAACATCAATGAGGATCTCTGGACCATCATCGTTTGAAACGAGGAATGGTTTTTTGCTCGAGACTTCAAAACTCCATACCGGTGTGGAATTAACGACTGAGCACAACAGGTCAAGTCCTCGCAGTTCTGCTTTCAACTGATCTGGCAAAAAGAAGGTGTCCAAACAAAGTGTTCCAAGAGGAGTATCTATACGCTTCACGTAGGCCTTAGACTGCGACACTAGATGAACTATGGAGCGCCCAACTTCGAAATACTACCCATCAACTGGTCGGTGAATTTTCTATAGAGTGATGCTAAAGAAGCACGAATCTCGTGTTCTTCTTGCATTGAAATCTCTTGGAGTTGCTCAACAGAAATTGCACCGCCTTTGGGATGCTTGAGCCATTCGTACCAAGTCACGCCAGTTCCAGCAGACAAAGCAATTCTACGCCAAAGTCGTGGGAACTTGTGGTCTTGAGGCATCATCATTCGGCGAGTGCCAAGGAGTGCGATTGGGACCACAACTGCGTCAGGATAGGAGGCTGCAAGCCGAGCGATTCCAGTTTTCCCGGGCAACAGAAACGGTGCTTCGGAACGCTTTGACCGGGTACCTTCTGGAAAAATACCCAGTGCTTGACCTTCTGAAAGGACATCAGCAGCACTGGAAAGCGCGCCCTCTCCACCTTTGTCACGCTTTGTCTCAATTTGACCAGTAGCCCTCATTGCTGTTCTTAGAACGGCATTTTTGAAGTGTCCGTCTTTTGCAAGGTAATGGGTTGTACGTCGAGCTGCTGCAATGACAAAAATTGGGTCAACATGAGAGAGGTGATTCGCAGCAAGAATAACTGCGCCCTTACGTGGAATGTTGTGTAATCCGTAAAGTTTGGCATTCAACGACGGTCGTAAGAATGGCGAGAGAAACATACGCAAAAAACTGTAGCTTGGCGTTTTAGGAAGTGGCTCGCCAGTGGTCGGAATATGCCAATGTTGTTTCAGCTCATTCCAAGCCTCCTCAATTGACAACGACTCTGTCATGGTAATTCTAGAGAACTCACGGTTTTCATTGTTGCCTAAAAATTAGGAACATAACGCATGTTTGCTGATGGAGCGTTGAAAACTGTTCAATACAAACGCTCAAATCATGAACTCATCAGCAGAGGACATGAGTCAAGCGCGAAGCTCCCGATTTTTTTCGGGCTTTGTCGTTCTGGTTTTGATGTGCTTGCTCTCCTCTGTGTTCAGTCCTGTGGCAGTTGCAGAATCTCGGTGGGAAGAGGATGGATGGCTTCGAACAGCACTTGCTCAAGAACGTCTCGATAACGGTGATGAATTCGGATGCTACGGAATGCCCAATCTTGAATGGGCTGCTGACCCAGGCGCAGTCGCTTTGGAATGTCGAAATTACATCACTCAACGAGTTTCTTCAAGCCAATGGGGTGATAATCCACTTTCGACATTCACTCCCTCCGGACTTACAATGAGTCAACATACGAACATAGCCTCCCAAGGGTTCATGGTTCATGGAGATGAAAACGACTTATCATCTACCGCTTGGCATTCACCAGACGATGAGCCAGTTGATGATTGGGACTGGTACAATCTTGGTCGCCGAGGGGGCAGTTTAGAACAACTCATAGGGTCAAAAGAACAGGTCCAATCTGCCGTTGAAGAAGGAGGACTCGTGAACATGTATTGGGTTGGTCGAGTAAACGATGCCAGTATTCGTCATGACCGAGATATTGCGACTTATCTGGCTGAAGAAGCACAAGCTTGGATGACGACTTGGGGTGAGGCTTGGTCATACTGGACAGTTCGTGACTGTTATCAGATTGAGCACAACAGTTCGGAAATTCAAAATCAAACCATCATTGAGTTTGAATTATTGGTTACCGAGCAATGTACCGCTGTTTCGCCTGCGGCATGGAATGTTCCAACCACATGGCTCTTGGACCTCGAGGGCCATGCAGTTGTTGACGTACGTGATTCAAACTCATCTCTACAGTCGCTCGACGGAGTGAAAAAGACCTCGGAAGGTTACACTCAAAACGGTTCGGGCTACCTCCATCTTTCACTGCTCAAAGGTCACAATGTGACGATTGTGGTAAACGGCAGTATTGACTATGACATTATGGCGATGTCGCAATTTTGGAACAACTACTCCGCTGCCGTGACCATCGCAGCACATGACACAACTGATTTGTTCAAATGGTCGAAACGATTCAGTGATGAATCTAATCTTGTGTTTACTTGGTTGGTACAACCACGAGATGGGCTTGGTGAAGCTCCATGGTTGCCATATCTAGCCGTTGTTGTCGCGGTCACTACGGTGACCGGTATGTTGTATATTCTACGAAGGGAAGGCTTGGGGCCGTTTGCAGTGAAGTCAACCAAACATTCCTACGGCTCAGAGAATCAATATCTCGAATCGAACTTTGAGACTGAATAAGGGCGAAGCCTTGATGCCTTGGGGTTGTCACCGGAGTTTAGGAGGGTGCGCAAATGGGCGAAGATGAAGTTGTTATTGACCCATGGGGGAGTTCTCAATCAACCGATTATTCAAGAATAATAGACCAATTTGGACTTTCTTCAATGGATTCTTTGGCGATTCCGAATCCTTCACGACTTCATCGTCGTGGCATTGTGTTTGCTCATCGAGAACTGGATGTTGTACTCTCCTCTCAAAAACAAGGAGATCCTTTTGGAGTTCTCACGGGTTTGATGCCGAGTGGACAAATGCACATGGGTCATTCGATGGTCATCGACCAGGTCAAGTGGTTTCAATCACTTGGTGGAGATGTGACTATTGCGGTTGCTGACCTTGAAAGTCAGGCGACTCGCGGGGTTTCTTTAGCGAAAGGTCGGCAAATTGCTTTAGAGGAATATATTTCTCACTATGCCGCTTTAGGTTTGGACCCAGAGAAGACGAATGTCTACTTCCAATCATCTCGCCCTGTGGTTCAACGATTGGGCTTCCAACTTGGTAAACGCACCAACCTCAACGAATTTGAATCGATTTATGGCTTCAACGGTGAGACGAATCTTGCTCATGTTCAAGCCCCGCTTGTTCAAGTGGGAGATATCCTTCACCCCCAAACTGAGGATTTCGGTGGCTTGAGGCCAATCGTGGTTCCAGTTGGAGTTGACCAAGACCCGCATTTACG
The DNA here is from genome assembly GCA_030741225.1 of Candidatus Poseidoniaceae archaeon. Lineage (GTDB taxonomy): Archaea > Thermoplasmatota > Poseidoniia > Poseidoniales > Poseidoniaceae > MGIIa-L1. The sequence goes on from JASLVU010000180.1 coordinate 3,149, forward strand.
ACTTACTCGAGGCTTAGCATCAAAGACAAATTGGTTCAATGTGAACGATGGGAAATCTTCCGGAGTTGTCATTACTCTTTCCATTCAAGATGACAATGCTAGTGCTTTTGGGCAGTTGCCAAATGGCCGTGTAGACAAAGAACGTTTGAAGTCTATTTTCGCAGGCATAGTC
>JASLVU010000181.1 GCA_030741225.1 Candidatus Poseidoniaceae archaeon
CACTTCATTTCCGTATTGATATTCACGCATTCATTGACGGAGATGTCGTAATCGCCCAAACCGGTCAGCAATCAACAATCAAGTGCCAAACAAAGGTCGAAGTTTATCCTGGCCAAGATTCGCTTGATCAGTGTCGAAAAGTTCTCGAAGTGGCAATGAAGAAAGTTGAAACAAATGATTTGAAAACCGTAAACGAGGATTCTACAAACAGAAGTGAGTGATTGTATGAGAGCGAACGCAGTATTCGCAGTCATGTTCTCAATGATGATGTCGTTGGTGCTCGTTCCCGTTTCCAGTTCTGGCGTAACTTCTGGAAACAACAATGAGGAGCCGATTTGCCAAGCAAACAGAAACGAAAGTTGGACCGTTGGATTGATTTACTGCAACAACGATATCGATGTAGGATATACCCTGTTTTCACCTATGCCATCCTCGACCAGTTATTTAATCGACAATGAAGGAAGAGAAATTCATTCATGGGAATCTCCGGGGGGTCATCGTCCAGGACTCTCTTCATACTTGCTGGCTGACGGTGATTTACTCCGTACGGCAAACATCGCACAGCAAGCAGTGGGTGATTTTAGTGGTGGAGGAACTGCTGGGAAAATAGAACGCATCGGTTGGGACGGTACTGCTGAATGGTCATGGGAATATTCATCCACGACATACATTACTCACCACGACATTGAGCCAATGCCAAACGGAAACATTCTTGCCATCGCATGGGAGGATAAAACCGAGGCAGAAGCAACACAGGCCGGAAGAAACCCTGCAATTGCAAGTGATTCTCCTGGAGGTAATGGAAATGTTTGGCCAGACCACATAATCGAGATTGAACCAGTTGGTAGCGATCAAGCCAACATTGTTTGGGAATGGCATGCTTGGGACCACTTGATACAAGATTATGATGCCTCCAAAGACAATTATGGCGTTGTCAAAGATCATCCCGAATTACTAAACATCAATTACATTGGAGCTACCGGTAATCAAGCAGGCCGCGCTGATTGGATGCATTGCAACGGTATTGATTACAATGAATTGCTCGACCAAATCGCTTTGTCGTGTAAAAACACCAATGAAATCTACATCATCGACCACAGCACGACCACGGAAGAAGCCGCTGGGCATACAGGAGGAAATTATGGCAAAGGTGGGGATTTTCTCTATCGGTGGGGCAATCCTCAAGCCTATGATTCCGGACTTTCCAGCGATCAACAGTTGTTTGGCCAACACGATGTTCAATGGATTGAGCAAGGTCGTGCGGGAGAAGGCGACCTCTTGGTGTTCAACAACGGAAATGGACGTAGCCCCAGTTTTTCATCCGTCGAAGTCATCCAAACGCCCGGTCAAAACGGCATCTATCCGTTAAATGAAACCGGAATGTGGGGGCCTCAAACCTCTAACTGGTCGTGGAACACAGGACAAGACATGTATGCGCCATCTGTTTCCGGTGCTGAACGATTGAGCAACGGAAATACCCTTGTCACTGTTGGTACACAAGGGACATTCTACGAAGTGAATCTGTCGGGAGATATCGTTTGGAAGTACATCAACCCGGTATCAAAACAAGGAACGCTTTCACAAGGCGATAACATCCCGAACGGAAACAATGCTGGAACACTCTCGAATACGGTCTTCAAAGCAAGGAGATATTCGCCTGAGCATCCAGCATTCCTCGGTAAAAACCTGACTCCCAGTACTTACATTGAGCAATGGACTGACAATTGCCCGTCTCAAGAATCCCTTCCGTGGGACTCTGATGGTGATGGTTGCATCGATGATTCTGACAGCGATGGGGTATTGGACCCAAACGATGCATGTCCTGGTTTTGACGACCGAGTTGATATCGACAATGATTCTGTTGCCGACGGATGCGATTCCTTCATCGACTCAGATAACGATGGTGTGGAGGACTCACTGGACCAATGCCAAGGTTTTGATGACAGGCATGACATCGATAACGACTCGATTCCTGATGACTGCGATACTCTCTTTGATAACGATGGTGATGGAGTCGCGAATTCCGAGGATAAATGCGAAGGGTTCGATGACGCAATGGATGTGGACAACGATTCAATTCCAGATGGTTGTGATTCTCTTTTGGACAACGATGGCGATGGAGTTGCGAATTCCGAGGATGAATGTCCAGGATTTGATGATTTGACTGACATCAACGGAAATCAAGTGCCTGATGGATGTGATTTGGTGGAAGATGAATCACTGAGTCAATCAAACGACACGTCTCCTGCGAATCAAGATTCGACCGATTCAACTCAGGATGTAGAGAGCAAGAATGCTGTCGATAAACCCTTCATTTCGGTAAAAAACGGCCTTGCACTCTCGATGATTTTCCTCGGGTTGTGGATGATGTTTTACCTCATGAGTACCCAACTATCTCAACGAAGAGAATCCAAACCAGACCTGTTCGGGGATACTGGCTTCCAGAGTGTACGTTCAATGATTGACTTACCACCTGTGACAGCAAATGATACCTTTCAGGCAGCTCCCATCCTTACCGAAATCAAAACTCCTCAGATACCTGCTGAAGGTCTGCCCGAAGGTTGGAATGAGCAACAATGGCAGTACTACGGTCAACAATGGATTGATGCGCAGAAGAAACACTGAGTCATTTATAAAGCAAAATTCGCCGATTTTAAGGGCTCCCTAAAAAAATATGGCTCGGAGCAAGCCTTTTTATCCTTCTTTTGACACGGCAAATTGGAGAGAGTCTAATGCCACATATTGTCACCAGCGGTTGCGTCGATCATAAATATCAAGAATGCGTTGCAGTTTGTCCAGTTGAAGCATTTCGTGAGGCAGACACCTACCTCGTTATCGATCCGGATGAATGTATCGATTGTGGCGCATGTATTCCTGAATGCCCAGTGGATGCAATTTTTGCAGATACCGATATTCCAGAAGAGGAAGAAGAATGGATTGATCGCAATGCGGATGAATCCATTGATGCAGAGATTGCCGAGGGAGACTCACCCGTTCTAGCTGACGACTGAGCCACTTTTCGCTCACATGGCCTAAACCAATGTTCATGAAGGGTGCGTACTTGGCGTAGTTGATTGACATGGTTAGAACCGACTTCACTCAACTTCGAAACGGAAGCGAATTGCTCAAGCGTGGATTTGCCCGAATGCAACAAGGCGGGGTAATCATGGACGTTGTTGACCCCGACCAAGCAGCCGTCGCCGAAGATGCTGGTGCTGTTGCAGTCATGGCATTAGAAAGAGTCCCTGCTGACATCCGACGAGACGGTGGCGTTGCTCGCATGAGTCACCCAGATATGATTCAAG
>JASLVU010000182.1 GCA_030741225.1 Candidatus Poseidoniaceae archaeon
AAACCGGCTGGGGCTTCGTCAATCTCTCCAACATAGAGCCAATGATTGCACACCTCAATCAAACCGAACAATTGCCTGATCGGCCAGGGGATGTCGTGGCATGCATGAATGCAAATCAAGACTTACGTGAAGCTTATTGGAACGCCTACCCGTCTACGCCCAACCCCAGTATGCTCTCGATGATTGGTGCTGAAGGTGTGGAGCGCCGAATCAAACAATCATAGAGCAATCCAATCGATAACGATCTTACCGTTTTCATGCAACCCTATGACTGGCTTGTAGCCATCGTGAGGGGTTGAAGCAATCGACTTGAGAATCGCTTCGAGTTTGCCTGGAGGAAGTCGAATCTCAAATCCGTGCGAGGTTTCGATATTTGCAGGTAGCGGCATGGGTTGAGGTTGGATTATTTCCTTTGGTTGTCTTTCTATCTTCTTTGCAACAGACTTCTCGATAACTCGTTCTAACTCATCGACTTCTTCGACAGTCTCATCCACTTCTTCGACAGTCTCATCGACTTCTTCGACAGGTTCGTCTTCTTCAGAACTTAGAACCGGTTCCGGTATTTCGAGTCGAACCTCTTCCTGTGCGGCAACAACCGGTGCACTTTGTTGTGGAATAACCGCTTCTTCAAACACACCATCATCATCATCCAAACGTTGCATCATAAGGAATCCCCAGCCTAAGGCAATGAGGCCCACTCCAATCCAAGAGAGCGATTGCATGGTGTCGTTTTCAATGAGGCTACTAAAGGCCATGAATGAAAGAATAGACCCATATCCTCCGAGAATTCTTCGCCAACGAGCATCGTGGTCTGGCGCATAGCCTTGTATTCCAACTGCGATGAGGACAACGGTGGTCAATAGCCAACCGAGAGTCCATTGCTCAAGATCTGAAAACAGAACCAATATTCCACACAGTGCTGTCAATACGCCAGCAAGCCCCAGTCGGTCGATGAAGTCGAGGAATTGGTCATCCGAATTCCATTCAAAGAAATCTGAATCATATACTCTGTCGTTTTGTAATGACAGCCAGGATATGAACAATCCTTCTACTAACAGGAACAATCCAACCAAAGTGGTTTCCGGTAATGCCTCAATACTGAGTTGGTTGAGGAGGTTGGCAAGTGCCAGAGCGTGTACAATCGGTGCGAACAGCAGAGCGTTGTTGTAACCCTTGGTCAATACATCTCTCGTCAAGAGAACCGCACCAACTATTGTACCTATTCCGAAAAATGCATCCCAACCTAAAATAAACAATACATATGTCAAGATATACAACTCGTCAATGATTCGTTTCTTTTTCTCTTCAGTGTAAAAGTCCATTTTCGCTGCTGGGATATTTTTGAACAGCAAACCTCTTGTCCCCATACTGGTAAATGCCAATGCTGAACAAGCAGTAAGTATGGCACTCCACGAGAATGCTTGGCTGAATTGAAGTTCGATGTCTTCGTATCCCATTCCAATAATCAAACTGATCATGAGTCCGATGTGAAGTACTCCCATTGGACTGATGTTTCCATTGAGCCATGAATTGACAATGAAGAACATAAACAATAGAGTTGGAATCCATCCAATGCTAGATGTTGCAGCTAAAACACCGACAAGGGCCCAACTCCATGGGCCGTACCAAGCGATAGGCTCACGTTGACTTTCGCTGTTTTTGACAAATTTGTTGTCCATGACAATCACGTACAACATTTGCAATGCGATGAGAAGTCCACCAATTCGAGGAATTCCTAAAAACCCATTTTCGGCAAAATCGTAACTGAATGAACTGTTTGATTCCAACAGCGTTCTTGCAACCCCTGCAAATTCAAGCCATGAGTCGCGAAGAATGAGGAAGGCAAAAGGTGATATCATTAATGGCCATACATGCCTGTGTTGGACACATCGAACCGTTACGAGTCCGAGCATTGTGATGAACAACAATCCACCAGATGTATCCAAACAGGCAAAGACGATGAGTCCGACCATTGCCCAAGCATCTGCATCTACAGACAGATGCTCCTTGTCAATTCCTCTTTTTGAAATCAGCCAATTGACATACAATGGTGCACTGAGGAGAATCACATCGAATAAAATCGGTACTGGAAGTAATGCAGTGTCTTGGTATCTGGTAATTTCGAGCATTTCGTCACGAATAATGTTGAAACTGATTGAGACCGGCAGGGCGATTGCGAACAACACCCAAACTCCTGCAGAACGAACGACAGAGGATATTACATCCATGTTTTTTATCTCATGGACCAAACCATAGACCGGTAGCAACAGAAGCAGTATCCATGGATACTTAATCAGCGATTCGGAACCGTATTCATCAAAACCACCCCATGGGTCAGACATCGTGACAAGGCTGAAACTCATCATCATGAACGGTAACATCAAGGAAAATCGAGTCAATTGACTCCAACTGTTGAATTCTGCCCAATTTGCGAGTTCCTGGTCCGTATCTCTTTGTGCTGAAGTCCACGTGTTTGTAGCCGGGTCAAAAACCGGAGCTTTGGTTACAAAACGCTTTGTCCAATTCACCAAAAGACCAGCATCCAATTCTATACTTCGATACTTGTAGAGTAAGAGATAACTTGCGGCACCCAGAATAAATATTTGGTAATTGAAATGTTCAGGCAGCGGTGAAGATTCCATGAATGCTGGAACATCAATTCGGTCCAATAATGCCAAAAATATAATCGAAGAATTGGCAATAATACTGACAAATGTGGCTTGAAATTTCTCAGTCCATGGGCTGGATAAACTCAACTTTTCGAAGGAGTTTCTTGCCAAGTAGAGCATGTAAGCGATGAAAAGCCAAGGCATGAACCAATCCTCTGCCTGAATGATTGCCCTTGAAAGGACGATTGCAGCAAGCATGACCAAATGGGTCCAAGGAGAAATTTTGTCATTTTTACGTGCAAATTCTGATATGAAAAACAAGGAAATCGGAATCACGATATGCATCCATTTGTGTCCAAATGTTTCCGAGAGAGGTATATTCTCTAAGTTGGCAAACACATCGGTTAAGAAGTAGGCTAATGCCAAAGTCGTAAAGGTATAGTCTGCAACCCACCGGCGAGTTGCCTTAGCAATAAACAGCATATATGGGACCATGAGCAGGGAGATGGCCCAAGGAATCACACTGCCATCGTTTGGTAACACGACCAGTGCTGCTGCCAGCCCAATCGGCATCCACGGGACCCTTCGTTGTTGGACAGCTGGGAAATAAAATGCCAATACCGAAATCCAAAGTGCGACACTAAGTCCAAGAAGATGGTCTATGCCAAGTTCTGTTGATTTAAT
>JASLVU010000183.1 GCA_030741225.1 Candidatus Poseidoniaceae archaeon
ACTTGGTCGTTATCATCATCCAAATCCTCGCTCGAATCTTGACAACCATCAGAATCATGGTCTGTAAGAACTGTTGAAGTCCAACCAAGTTCACCATTCTGACACGTGTCGGATAAGTCTGCAACAGAATCATTGTCATCGTCAAGGTCCTCGGAGATGTCTTGGCAGCCATCGGAGTCGTGGTCAGTCAAAGCCCCAGAGGTCCATCCTCGGTCGCCAAGAGCACATCCATCCGAGGTATCGACAACTCCATCATTGTCGTCATCGTCGTCTTCTAGAGTATCGTGGCAGCCATCGTTGTCATAATCAGTTGCTGCAGAGGGCGACCATCCAATGCTACCGTTACTGCAATCATCGAAGTTGTCTGCAATAGAGTCGTTATCATCGTCGGTATCTTCTGTCGAATCGCGACACCCATCAGAGTCGTGGTCTGTTGTCGAATTGGAAGTCCAGCCGGTATCTCCAGTAGGGCACGTGTCATCCCCATCGAGAATCCCGTCAAGGTCAGAATCGACAGAACGAGAAGACCAATACATCGATGAATCTTCGATTGAGTTATTTAAGTCCAAAAACATCAACTGAGAAGTTGAAACTGAAGCAAAGAAGAACATAGCCAGCGCCGCAAACGAGCCAAGTCTGCGCATACGCTCCGCTAGCATGGGATTAGGTACTCTGTCAGCCTTTTTATCCTTCCGTTTATTCAAAAGGATGACACCTTTCATGAACTGTTCTTTGTTTCTACTATCAGTTAACAGTATTGACCATCGGACAGAGTGAACAAGCGGAAGGAACATCATGCACTTCTGCTTGGGCGATTCATGCCCAATCTACGATACTTCGGACGAGGTGGGGCCGTTTTGGAGCATTTACAATCCAAAGGATGGACCGTCGTAGATTCGAGCAAAAAGGCGGAAATAATGGTTGTCGAAACCTTTGACAATAAAAAAGGCAACACTCTGGAACGCTTACAGAGCACGGTTGAACTAATGAGAAATGCTTTGGATGAAATTGAACAACACCAATTGCAATCGTTCATTGTCATCACGGATTCATCTTCAGTCAGTGGTAATCCAAGGCAGAGACTACAGACGCATGACGGTGCTTGTCTAAACGGAGTCCATGGATTTGGGTCCCTTACTGCAGAAACACTTGCGAGGAAAGCAGCACAAATTGGAATATGTACGCGTGTACTTCGTATCGCAGATGATACTGAGAAGATTCAAAACTTGGACGAGACTTTGAATTCACTTGATTTTTCAGTCAGTTACAGATTGATTCAAGCAGTATAGGTTCAAGTAGCCCATTAAATTCGAAAATACATGTCCGAGGAGACCATAGTACATCACGCTCAAGAAAGTCAGGCTCAATTTCTTATCTACACCGGTAATTTTTGTGGCTATTGTACTGCTGCTAAAAGGTTACTTGACCGTTCGAATCTCACTTACACAGAATACAACTTCGATGAGCATCCTGGAATGCGACAGTTGGTCGTTGATGCCACAGGACACAGAACTGTTCCGGTGATTCTCGATATCAGCAATGAACGCCCAATTTTTATTGGGGGTTTCGATCAATTACAGCCTTATCTTCGAAAGCGCAGTTAACCATTCCTTCAACGATTCATGATGTTCCATTGGAATCATATGGCCTTTCGGGTGTTCAATCAATTCCATCGCCCAGCCTGCAGATTCAAACACATGAGCAACTGCCCATCCGTCTTGAATTGAGACTCTGAGATCTTTCTCACCATGCATCCAAAAAAGATGTTTAGGCTCTAATTCAGCAAGGCGAATGCGTAGTTCCATCTCACGCACAAGGCGAGTACCCATTGCCACGACTCCAACGATTCTGTCTGCTAAGGGGAGTTGAAGCATTTCCTGAGCCATTGCCCCTCCTTGAGAAAAGCCGCCAACCACCAATGGGCCGAGAGGAGCTTGTTCGGCGATAAGTTGTTCCAGTTGCGAAAGTGACGAATCAACATCAATGAGTTCCCGTCGAGAGAGTGTCATGCGACGAGTTGCATCAGCGTCCTCATCTTCATAACGCCACCATGTCCTTCCCCGACGTGGATGCAAGTAGCGTGCTTCTGGAACGATGAGAGTCCAACCCTCCGGCAGTATTTTTTCAGCAAACGGGCGCATCATACTGGCATCACCAGTCATTCCGTGCATCATTACGAGCGTTGGCAATCGATCAACTCACAATGTCCATTGGAAGACAAGAGCGCCAGCCACCTTAAGATGAATAAACGATTCTTGACCACGTGCGGTTACAGTCAGTGAGTATTCACCAGTATTGGATGGAATCGTACCAATAGCACCTTTTTCTGTTGCGCTTGAACCCCAGGCTCTGGTTAATGGTGAGGCCCCTGCATGATCTTTCATCGATAATGAACCAGAGCCACCTTGACTGATTTCGACATCAAGGTACCAAACCAAAGTATTCCAGTCCCCTTCCGTTGAGTGACCTTCATCAAGGAATGTATCGTACACTTCTTGGTCGTTATTCTCATATCGATTGTCAAGTAAATCACCAGCTCGGTAAAAGAAGACATCACCAGAATATCCATCGCGTGCTGCATTCAAATCCATTCGTAATTGCCGTACGCCTTCATCGTTACGCCAAACAAAATTTTCCATGAAACCTTTGTCACCACTGAATGTGTAAGTGATTTCATGTCCATCAGCAGAAGTTGCAGAAACACGAGCATTCCCGTTGTTAAGTGAATCTGTTGATGCAGTCCAATCCTGTCCAAAAAGAGTGAAAGTCCAACTGTCGCCAACAGTCCATGGGAAAGAAAATACTGATTGTGGCTCGCCGTTTTCATAGACCGATAAACCATCAATTGTCATTCGTCCAAGGAACGGATTGTGATTGATGACTGCATGTCTTTGAGCCTCACGTTCTGAGGAAATCCCAAGTTGATAGACGCCCTCATCCTCATCAATTTCTGCAACGACCAAACGTGCACTGTCCTCACCAAATTGAGGCGTAATGAATGTGTAGAGCCATTGGTCGCCAATTTCCCACTGTGGAAGAAGTGTTTGTTCCACTGTCGTCGAGTTGGATTCTGTCGAGTCAACTGAACCGGTGGTGCAACCAGCAAGCGCGCTGGTACACAGCAGCAGCAGCATGAGTGATGCCGTTTGGACTCTACGAGCCATGTATTGGCCAACAGGGCTCTGTTCAAGAGCCTAACGCTTGATGAATCCTCAAACAAGTTGCCCAGTACCAGCCAAAACAACTGCAACAATAGACATCAATTTGATGAGAATGTTAAGTGA
>JASLVU010000184.1 GCA_030741225.1 Candidatus Poseidoniaceae archaeon
CTCCTCCGATGACGCCTCCCAACGACTTGGCAGTGAACATGTAGCTGTTGACCCGCTCGAATTCATGGGATTGAAGCACATCAACCGCCAAGGCATCGGTTGACACATCTTGAAGCGCCGTGAACACATTGTAGACGAAGAACAACGCACCGAGCAGAGAGATGTTGTTGGTCAAGTCGGGTACCATGAGCATGGTAACGAGCAGCGTCACCATTCCTGTCTGAGCAATGAGAATCCACGGCCGACGGCGTCCGAGTTCTGGCATCTGGAACCGGTCAATGATGGGTCCCCAGAGGAACTTGAACGACCACGGCAGTGTGCCGAGCGTCAGCAAGTAGGCAAGGTCGCCAGCGTCCGCCCCTTCAGCAGCGAGGAAGGTCACCATCGTGACGGTGATGAAGCCCCAAGGTACACCTTGTGCAATATAGAGCGCAGAGAGGGTGATGACGCGGGCTCGATAACTATCGACCAGCGTCTCGCCGTCCGAGGTGGATTCTCCCTCAACGACTTCGACTTCCGGTTCACTAAAATCAAGGTCAAGGTGGAAGCGTTCTCGTTGCTGGGTCGAAACATACCCGACGAGAAACACTACCGAGAAAATCCAGGCTGCGAACATGAACATAGGTAACGAATCATCGCCGACAGCCAACGTTGAAGCCTCCTCTCCGTCCTCGTTGAGAACAGTGAAATCCAGCACCAACAAACTGACCACGGTGGCGACTTCCTCCCCGTCATCGTTGTGCGAACACAACGCCTCATCGTAGGCCTCCGCATTGACGGTGAGGCTCAAATCGTATGCTCCAAGGGCTTCTTCACCGAAGGCTAACTGTGACTCAATGTCGCTCTTGCTTAGCCCCTCAATCACACCCGAGAGCAGCGACTGGTTGTGCCACGTGAGGTTCACATCATGGGCGCCTGGGTTCTCACCGTCGGCTGAAAGCGCCCATTCGCCCTTGGTGGCCGAGCCAGTGATCGAGTCGGGTTGGTTGGCCTCACCTCCGAGGCAAACCGGGCCGCCAGAAGATTCGTCCTCCCCATAACTCATGGAGAACAACACCCCGACAACATTGCCACCAGCAGACTCGATGGCGTCGGCTAAAGAACCAGATTCAACCGACCACGACACGGTCTCGCCGTCTTGATAGTAATCGGATTTCACCTCGACCTCAAGAGAAGTCAGCGTGGATTCGACGATGTAGGTGCCGGACATCTCATCGGAGGAGCCTCCGCCGCCCAAACAGCCCGAAAGAGACGTGAGCAGGACCAACATCAACACGAAGTGAACTGGTCGCATGGATTGTAAGGGTCTCTCGGCTTGTCTTCAAGATTGTTCACAGATTGTTCGAGAGAAGAAGGGATTCAACCCATCAATAGTCTCGTGTGAATCCGGCTACAATTTGCGCATCAATTGCCTTCAAAGATAGCCATAGCTTGTTCGACCGATGCACCTTCACAGATGATAGCGTGACAAGCAGCAGTCATTCGAACAGCAGATTCTGTGTCTCGCTGGTGAATGTTGCGGCCGGTTGCAGCACCCATACAGTTTCCAACACTCATTTGAGCGTGAAGTCGCTCAAGGAATTCCAGAGCAGGTAGGGAGCCTCCACCTGAGCATATGATACCTGTTCGGCCAGCAGCCTGTGCAGCGATGGCGAGAGATTCCGGTTGACTCATGCCATCAAAGGCACGAGGATAGTTGACCTTTGCAAAGTCAGCGCCAATACACGCAGCAACTCCTGCTGCACCGGAGATGAGTTGGGGGTCTTTTTCATCGGCAACCGCCTGTCCGCGGGGATACATCCAAACGACCGCAAGCATACCCAGTTCGTGGGCTTGACGAATGAATTGAGCAGCCTCTGAAAGCATTTCATGTTCGTACTCGCTGCCAATGTAGACGGTGTATCCAATTCCAACAACATTGATTCCGTTGTGGGTTAGAGACATGACGTCGTCCATATCCCACATTGCTTGAGAGATTGGGTCTCTCTGTGCGGTTTTCACCATATGTGATTTCGAGTTGAGTTTCACCAAGTAAGGCAAGTCTGGATAGTCTCTCGCATACTGCGAGATGAGACCAAGTTGGCCAGCAAGAACACCTATGGTTCCTGCATCATGGCAACGTTGACCGATTTCAAAGAGATGTTTCGGGTCGTTTGAGGTAAGTGGAATAGCGTCGCCACCATCGTAAAAATCATCATTCAAGTGTTCGATTTTCTGGTCGCAAGCAAACAGGTTCATTTTTCCGGTTCCAGCGGTTGCAGCATCCATGTTTTGGATGTATGTTTCAATCAAATCATCGGGTACATCAGCGGGGACATTGTACTTTGACACTTGCTCACCTTGAGTTGGGCGAAACACACTGAGGACTTCAAGACTACGGCTGAATTTACCGCTCATTTCTCACGATTGTAACTCAAATTTATGTGCACATTTTTTTCTCTTCAAAGAATATTTATCCCTCCCCTATTATGAACGGTAATGAATATTACATGGTGCCAATTTTTCCATAAACTATGTCCAGCGCACGCCATCCGAATTTCAACCGAGCCCTCGTTCTCTCACTCCTCATGATGATGATGACCCAAGTCGGATATCTTGAATCAATGAATCCATGGACCAATGGCGAAGAAACGCTGGACGAAACCAACGACGTTCTCGAAACGGGTGGCTCAGGCTCTTCCTTTGCTTATGCGAACAACAAGCTGTCTACTGGAGCATACCACACCTGCGCCATCCTTGACAACGGCGACCTGAAGTGTTGGGGACGAGACTACTACGGACAGTTGGGCGATGGTGGAAGCAACACGGACACCAACACACCTTCATCCACAGCGATTAACCTCGGAACGGGCCGGACGGCCGTTGCGGTGTCTGCATATAGTCACACCTGCGCCATCCTTGACAACGGCGACCTGAAGTGTTGGGGAGCAGACACTTATGGACAGTTGGGCGATGGTGGAAGCAACACCGACCTCGCCTTCCCTTCATCCACGGCGATTGACCTCGGTACGGGCCGAACGGCCGTTGCGGTTTCTGCTCACGGCCAACACACCTGCGCCATCCTTGACAACGGCGAGCTGAAGTGTTGGGGACAGGACGGCCAAGGACAGTTGGGCGATGGTGGAACCAACACCAACCAAGCCTCACCCGTTGCAGTCTCCGGAAGCGACACCTGGGATTCCTCGACCGGAGCGAGCAGCGGCTCAGGCAGCGGCTCAGGCAGCGGCTCAGGCAGCGGCTCAGGCAGCGGCTCAGGCAGCGGCTCTTCGAGTTCCT
>JASLVU010000185.1 GCA_030741225.1 Candidatus Poseidoniaceae archaeon
CTATTTTTTCTGTCATCACACTCGCCTTCCTTGCGTGTCGACCAAGGAGATTCGGCTTTCAATCATTCCTCTTCAAAAACATGGAGTAAACATGGGTTTTTCCATGGTTGACTTCCTTTAATCCTCGATAGGCAAGGCCATAGAGTGGTTCGCCTTGCTTTTGTTTGGGGTGGAACAGTGACATTTCGAGATGATATCGGCGTGATTAGCGGTCGTTATCATTCAGTAGAGGCTAAACCTGAGTCTGATTCTGAAGAAAAAACAGTCTTGGAAATTTTTGGTAGAAGCAAATCTGGAGAATCTGTTTGCTTGTTGGTTTCTGGGCTCCGGCCATCTTTTGAAATCACCCCCTTGAGTGCATGGAATGAAGAATTAGGTATCAGCGATTTTGTCCTCCAAAGGGTCAAAGAAGTTGAAGCAATGAAGGATGTTGTCGAAGTTTCCGGTCCAACAATGAAACTCACTGATTTGGGCACAAGGCCGATATGGACCGTTACAGTTCGCCAGCCGTTTGTTGTCCCCAACCTAAGAAAACTGCTTTCAAAGCAATCATGGCAGATCTACTCAGGTGACATCCCGTTTGTGAATCGCTTATTCCTTGATCACGATTTAAGGATGCACATCTCTGTGGAAGGGGAGGTGGTTGATCGAAGAGGAGACTCGGATGAAAATCTTGAGCGAACCTATGCAGTCTTACAGGCAGGAGGTTCTGGAAGATATTCTGTTGATGTTACTGTAGCATGCAATGTTTCTCAACTGAAAGATTGCGAACCTTTCCAGGTTCCATTCCGTGTATTTTCGTTCGATTTGGAAACCAGTGTTGAACATGAAACCATACTTTGTGCGGCAGCATGGATAGAAGACATGGGGACCGGTACGCGTCAGTCGTATTCGTTTAAGGGAGAGGAATCAAGCATTATGGAAAATCTTACTTTGGTTGTTCGAGGAATGGACCCAGATATTATCACTGGATACAATATCGATAACTTTGATTTACCACGATTGTTCGACAGGATGCAATTTCAAACCAAATCGAAGGAATGGCGCAAAAAAGCCCAATTGTTCGGATGGGGTCGTGTTGAACAGAGTGAAAGCGAGTCAAAACGAAACCGTTCAGGCCTCTTTCCTCGGCGTCAATCAACCCGTGCTTGGAATGTTGCTGGAAGAAGCGTCGTTGATGCTTGGTGGCAAGCGCGTATGGCCCTGCGCCCTCAGCGAGAAACGCTCTCATTTATCACCAATCTTCTTTTTCCAGAAGATGAAGAAAAACACAAGATGGATGTTGATGCTTCAAAGATGGACAAAGAGTGGGCTGAGCGCCCAGAAGAGGTCATGGAGTATTGTGTTCGAGATGCAGAGTTGCCTCTCGATATTCTCAACGCCTTGCAAGTCATACGTCGAAAGGAGGCTGTGGCAGCAGTAGCTAAAGTTGCCTTTGATACTGCCGCAATTGGTAGTACGAGCCAATTGGTTGATTCTTTAGTCATTCGATTGGCAGATCGCGAGAATGTCGCAGTACCGTTGACAGGTTCTGCTGAAGCCAAGGAAGGGCAAATCACTGGAGGATATGTCCACGAAGTAGACGCAGGCCTCCATCCATGGATTGCAGTTCTTGATTTCAAGAGCATGTATCCCTCGATAATGATTGGTCAAAACATCTGTTACACAACCCGAATTGATCCGGCACAACCTGACCAACCTTCGGATGATGAACCCGTTTATACTGCTCCAACCGGCGCTCGATTCCGTCACCAATCGATACGAAAAGGGCTGGTCCCACGACTTCTTGAAAATCTCATGATGCAGCGGGACGTTCACAAAACTGCTCTTAAGGATGCTATTGCTTCGAAAAATCCCGTTCAGCAATCGTTTCACGATTCGATGCAATATGCGGTGAAGATTCTCATGAACACGTTCTATGGGGTTTTTGCCAGCGGATTTTATCGATTTACTCATCGAGACCTCGGCTCTTCTATTACAGCATGGGCCCGCCACAACATTAAGGCAATCATCTCTCAGTTGGAAGAAGAAGGTCATGGAGTGGTGTATTCCGATACAGATTCGATATTCGTCCGTTCTCCAGTTGAATCTACTGCCCCGTCTTCCTTGCGTGAGAGCGAGGTTCTGGCAGCGCAGAAGGGCGATGAGCAGGCAGTGGAAAAATTGGAGCAGTGGAATGTGGCAAAACAAAATATGATTGATTTCGGTCTGGAAATAGCCGAACGATACAGCAAGGATTCCGCAGTGCTTGAATTTGAAAAAGGTCTTTCAGTATTCTTTAGCCATGGCGCAAAAAAGCGTTATGTGGGGCAAGTGGTTTGGCCCAGCGAAGAAATGCTCATCCGAGGGTATGAAACACAGAGAACAGACTCGTTCAATTATCTTACTTCGACCATGAAACGAATGTTCAGTCATGCTTTGGCCGATGAAGGTGATGAATTGGTGAAGTACGCTTTATCTCGAGTACAGTCGGTCAAGAATTGTGAAATCGACGCTTCTGAACTAATCCTTGCCAAATCATGTAAGGGGCGAGTTTCCAATGGTGAAATAGATTTTTCAAAAGATTATGCAAATCCAGACAGTATGGCTCAAGTGAGAGTTGCAAAGGCAAGAATTGCTCTTGGTTTAGGCTTTACATCAGGAATGAAAGTATCCTACATAGTTACCGATGCATCTCAGCGCCCAATGCGTGTTGAACCTTGGTTGGAAAATGAAGAAAATGGCGGTATTTCCTCGTATGATGGTCAGTTTTATGCAGAAAGGCTTGCTGCTGCATTGGGGCGAATCACCGAAGCTTTTGGTTGGACTGCGAAAGAGTTGGTTTCCGGTAATAAGCAAACAACGCTTTTTTCCTTCTAATATGACGAATAAAGAGGAAGGCCTTTTGATGAAGGCTTTCCACATCAGTTTCATGAAGACAGCATTTGTGCCGTTGTTGCTCACCTCGGTCATGGTATTTTCAAGCCTTGCTGGGTGTGTAATCGATCAAAATTCATCCGACGCTGGAGGTGAAGTTTTAGCCGTGTTCAAAATTTCGCCGAACACAAACATTCGGGTTGGAGACACGATTAGTTTTGATGCATCGAGTTCTACGCCAAGCAACGGCCTTACCTACCGTTGGGATTTTGATGAAGACGGATCTATTGATGAGACAGGTAGGACAGCCGAGTGGCAATACGATTCTTCGGGGCAGAAAGTCATTGAACTCACAGTATCTGATGGTTCCAAGACCTCTACGCAGACCAAAACCGTAACGGTCAATG
>JASLVU010000186.1 GCA_030741225.1 Candidatus Poseidoniaceae archaeon
CACGAGATAAAGTCGTAATCGTCACTTTCCGCATCCGCAGCCTTGTGTTTGGCATGAGGGGTACTCGGTTTCGTCAACAGCCTTTGCCGGTTCCTTCTTTGCAGGTTTTCGGCGTAAAAGTTTAGGAAATCTGACTTTTCGTTGGGTTTTGTTGGTACGTGGATTCATGTTCTGTCCGAAGAATCTAATGTAAATATAGTTTGTTTAGTACCATGGGTATTATTTCCCTTTAATTAAATATAATTTTCAAAGGCATACATTAAATTCATCGTATCGATGATTTTCTTCGTTTCGATTGCACGAAATGGATACAACATTTGATGAGTTGGAGTGTAGACCACTAACCATGCCCACTCTTGCGGAATCAAAGTGGTTGACACGTTTTCTTGATGAAACGCCTGGAGACTCGCAAATAGGTGGCAAATCACGTCAAGTTCCAAATGCTTGTTGGTCTAGAGTAGTCCCCTTTTGTCCGCCAAATCCGGTTCTCAAATTATGGTCGAATGATTTAGCTAATACTTTGAATCTCGAAAAGGGAGATGATTTGATTCTCGGTGGCGGAAGGGTGGTTGGTGGAATGGATACATATGCCCAGCGCTATGGTGGCCACCAATTTGGAAATTGGGCTGGACAACTAGGAGATGGTCGTGCAATCACATTGGGTGAATTGGATGTTAACGATTCTGTTTTTGAGTTGCAACTGAAAGGCTCTGGTAAGACCCCATATTCACGATTCGCAGACGGTAAAGCCGTACTTCGTTCCTCCATTCGAGAATTTCTATGCAGTGAGGCAATGCATCATCTCGGCATTCCAACCACTCGGGCCCTTTCGCTTGTCACTACCGGTGAACAAATAGTTCGCGATGTCATGTACGATGGAAATCCTGCACTGGAACCTGGCGCAGTAGTTTGTCGTGTTTCTCCGAGTTTCATACGCTTTGGTAGTTTTCAAATTCACAGTTCGACAGGAGATTATTCGACACTTCAATCACTTGTTGAACATACAGTGAAAAACCATTTTCCTGAGCATTCAATAGGTGATGATGAAGGTCGGATATCTTGGCTCAATACCGTTGCTAAACAAACTGCAATCATGATTTCGCATTGGATGCGTGTCGGTTTTGTCCATGGGGTCATGAACACCGACAATATGTCGATTCATGGTCTGACGATAGATTATGGCCCATATGGTTGGATTGAAGATTACAACCCAAATTGGACTCCGAATACGACAGATGCATCGACAAGACGTTATCGCTTCGGCCAGCAGCCACAAATTGGAGCTTGGAATTTGGCTCGATTGCTCGAATCGATTGTTCCTTTAATGGATAATCCTGAAACACTTCATGAAGTTCTTGATACTTATGGGGACACTTTTGATCATCATCACAACAAGATGTGGGCAGAGAAGTTGGGCCTCAATGAATTCATAGAGGATGATAAAGAACTCGTTCGAGAGCTCAATACGCTCATGCAAATGTGTGAATGTGATATGACTCTATTTTTCCGGATGTTGTGTTCGATTGATTCTCCAGACATTCATGAATTGAACGATGCCTTTTACGACATTGATTCTATTCCAACAGACGAATGGAACACTTGGCTTGGCAAATGGTTCAAGCGAACAGGAGAAAAGCCAAATCGCTCACTGATGCGTGCTGCTAATCCGAAGTATGTGTTGCGAAACTGGATGGCCCAGTTGGCAATTGACGCTGCTGAAAAAGGTGATTTCTCTGTTTGCGAGGAACTTCAAAACCTTTTGACAAGACCGTATGATGAACAACCCGAATTTGATGAGAAATGGTTCAAAAAAAGACCAGAATGGGCTCGAACCAAAATAGGATGTTCGATGCTCTCTTGTTCAAGTTGATACGTTTGCACTTCGCATCAATATGTTTTGGCTAATATGACGCGTCTACGGGTCATTTTACCACTCATGTGACATGGCATATCAACCTCATAATCTTCAGTAGAATCTCCTAAAAATGTTAGACTGGTTGTTCGCTCAATGGCTTCGGCATGTGCGTCGGTTCCGTCAAAGGCGATTTCGTAAATTTTACCATCTTGAATCTCTCCCTCCATTATCCATTTTCCATTTACTTCATTGAATTCAGGCAGCGGTTGAACAACATCGGACATGTGGGCAGATGAACGCTTGCGTAATTCGTGTGAGATTTCGTCCAATATTCGGTGACATTCTGTTGCGATGCTATCCATTGGTATCGGTTCCTTTCCACCGGTTCTGCGAGCAGCAAAGGCCGTACCCTGAGCAATATCTCTAGGCCCAACATCCAAACGAAGCGGGACACCTTTAATCTCCCAGTCGTAGTATTTTTGTCCTGCATGCAGATCTCGTGAATCGACTTTAACCCGAAGACCAGATTTGCGAAGGGTATCAGCCATTTCGTTGGCTATACCAACCGTATCCACTTCAGAATTCTTTCGAATCATTGGACAAATTACGACTTGGAATGGGGCTACAGCAGGGGGCATGATGAGGCCATTTTCATCTCCATGCATTCCGACAACAGCTCCTAGCAATCGTTCAGACATTCCGTAAGTTGTTTGGTGACAATATTCTTGCTTTGCTTCAAGATTTTCATAAGATAAATCAAACGCTTTTGCCCACTGGTCACGATAGTGGTGGCACGATGCAACCTGCAATGTCCGGCCATTCGGCATCACTGCATCGATTCCGATAGTGTACCATGCTCCGGGGAATGTATCCCATACAGGTCTTTTCGCCTTGATTATTGGCAAACACAAATCATGCATGATGTTGTTCACTATCTCCAAGTCTTGGGCAATTTGGCGAGATGCATCAGCTTCATCTGCGTGTGCAGTATGAGCCTCAAAAAAGTGAATTTCGCGCACCCGAATAAAAGAACGAGTCTGTTTGGTTTCATAGCGGAAAGTATTGACCATTTGGTAGACTTTCAATGGCAAGTCTTTGTGGGAGCGTATCCATAATGGAAACATTGTATACATCGCAGTCTCGGAAGTGGGTCGAAGAAACATTGGGATGTCAAGTTCATTTTCGCCTGCATGTTTTACCCAATACACTTCCTTTTTGAAACCACCTTCTTCGTCTTCATCTCGTAGGTCGTCAGGATCGACACCTTCTTCTCGCGCCCTTTTGAGACGGGCTACCAAAGCATTCTCTTTTTCCAACAAGTTTTCTGGAATGAGGAGGGGGAAATTAACTTCTTCATGCTCAGTTCTTTCCATTTCTGCATGGGTAAGTGCATCGATG
>JASLVU010000187.1 GCA_030741225.1 Candidatus Poseidoniaceae archaeon
ATTTCAACTCGTGGCTCGGCATTTTGTATTCGACGATTCAAGGACGACCCGTTCTCTCCAGCAGATATCGTTGCGTTTAGAACAATGTCCTCCTTGATGGTCGCCTATCTCTGGATTGCGTTCCAAAATGAAGTCCCAATGCTGTTTGTCGGTGGTACTGCATCTGGAAAGACAACGACACTCAACGCCATGTGTATTTTCATTCCTTGGCAAATGAAGATTGTATCAATCGAATCAACTCGAGAAGTAAACATCCCTCAACCGAACTGGGTTCCTGGTTTAACCAGGCAAGGTTTCGGTGGTGAGTCTACCGACGGTGTGATCGGAGAGTTCGAACTGCTCAAAGCAGCACTTCGTGAACGGCCGGAATACATTATTGTCGGTGAAATTCGTGGTGCTGAAGCATATGTTCTGTTCCAAGCCATGGCGACTGGCCACTGTGCATATTCAACGGTTCACGCTGACTCTGTTCCGTCACTCGTTCACCGATTAGAGAACAAACCGATTGACATCCCTCGAGTTCTTTTGCCCGCTCTAGAAGCCTGTTCGATTCAGATTCAAACCCGTATCAACGGTAAGCGTGTACGAAGAACCAAACAACTTGTCGAAATTGTTGGAATTGACCCGAACTCGCTTGAAATTATCACCAACGAAGTGTTCCGTTGGGATGTCACAAGCGATGATTTCATCTTCAGTGGTAAATCGTATGTTCTTGAGAAAATCATGGTCAAGCTCAACTACTCTCAAGACGATATGCGACGCGAACTACGAACTCGTAAGCGTATCCTTGAGTGGATGGTTTTGAACGACATTCGTAAAGCGGACCAGGTGTCTCAAATCGTCACCGAATATTATGTCCGACCTACGGAGATTCTTGCTCGAGTCGATGGACTTCGTTGAAATTAGTGAGGATGTGAGAGGATGGACTTAACCACATGGCAGAGGATTTGTAATCGAATCCTGGGCCGAGCCTTGCGCAAGCGAGCACGTGGAGACAAAGTACTTGCCGAAAATCTCGTCAAAGGCTCGATGCCAATGATGCCAGAAGTATACCTTGCCACGGCAATAATGACTACACTGGCCATTACCATGGTCTCTTGGGGCTTTGTTTCCTTGTTTTTTATTCCTGACATCGGTATTATCTCCTACTGGGAAAGCATTCAAGATCCTGCCACTGTCGACTATTGTTTCGAATGGGAGTATTGGAATCAAGATTTGATTGACCCGACAAAACCTGGAAATGGATGTGACGGATTTGCATATCAGGTATTTCCTCCTCTCCTCAAAGTGATTCTTGTCCTCGTGGGCGGATTGATTGTCCCCTATGCAGCGTTCAAGTTCAACAAAAGTGGTGCAAAGCGAGAAGCAGAGCGACGAGGCTCAATGATTGAGAAGTACCTCCCTTACGCTGCATCCTACACTGCTGCAATGTCAGCCGCAAACGCAACTCCGTCCAAGATTTTCAGATCACTGGCTATGAACAAAGAAATCTACGGTGACGTGGCTGATGACGCTGCAATGGTGTATCGTGATGTCACGCTCTTGGGATACGACCTCATTACAGCGATGAAGATGAGTGTCGACCGAGCAGCATCGGTTTGGCTAACTGAATTCTTCCAAGGCATGGTCGGAACATTGACTGCTGGTGGACAGCTCAAACTGTACTTCCTGAACCGTGCTGAACACTACATGAGAGAAAACAGAACTCGGCTTCAAATGTTTTTGGAATCCATTGCTTTGTTAGCGGAATCCTACATTGTTGTCGCAGTTGCAATGCCTCTGTTCCTAATTGTTATGCTGGTCATTATGTTCTGGGTTTCAGGTTCTGGAGCACAGATGTCTGAAGGCATGCTCTACGGAATTGTACTTGGATTCGTACCGATGATTCACATCGCGTACTCAATTCTGGTATGGACCAGCAGCAAGGAACAAGAAATGTGAGAGGAGGTGAAGTCATGGCACGTAAGAAGAAGCAGAAAATTACCGTCAAACTTGACCTACCCAAGGACGATACTACGCTCACGAAACTGTATGCAATTCTGTTTGTTTCTATTTTTTTAGGCCTGTGCACGGCAACTGTTTGGGTGACGAATTCAGGATTTATACCCACGCAAAACGGCGAGCCTATGTTCACCAACCTTTACTGTGGAATCACTGCGAAAGATGCTGAAGGAAATCCAAACGGAGATGCGTTCAACACCAACATCAAACCGGACTATGCTGCAAATCAGTCGTGTGCAATTCTTCAAGACGCTCCTGACCGAGTGGTTTGGGAAGGAGAGGAATGGAAGTCGTTCACAAAACAGGGGAAAAATTTCGATGTGCCCGGTGTTTCTTCTGACCAAACCGGCGGAATCAATGTGCTGCAACCTTTGTGGGCAAACTGCAGCGTCGATGCAGATACTCCAACCGATTACATTGTTGCTATTCGCTCACAAGACGGAAAGATCTGGGGAGATTATGAAGGAACGACGGATACCGATAACAATCCTGACAACGATGGTTGTGAATTCATCATCGGTGACATCCCTGCAGACGACCGATACGAGTTCGTCATCTTCTCGAAAGAAGAGGGAAAACGCCTGTCCAAAGCGACCTTTGATGTTACGGTCCACTACTTTGATGGTATTCCTTCAAACATGAACAATGCTTCGTTTTGGCTGGGGCCAGAAGTCGAATTGGGTCCAAAATCCATGCGCCCGTTCATATTCTTGAACTTCTTTGGATTGACGTTCTTCTTTTTACTCTACCCTGCTTCGTATTATTGGGAAAGAGTTGAAAATGCGAAAAATGAAGTTGAAGAAAAATTCCCTGATTTCCTTCGAGACCTTGCAGAATACTGGAAGGGTGGTCTTTCAATGACTGTTGCAATTCAAACCCTAGCAACATCTGAATACGGTGCACTGAATGACGAAGTCAAAAAGATGTCAGACCAGCTCAGTTGGGGTATCAAGTTCAGTGATGTTATCAAACAATTTGCTGACAGAGTGGGGACACCTTTGGTTCAACGAGCAATTGCACTGATTGCAGAAGCAGATCGTGCCGGTGGTAAAATTTCGGACATTCTGGTTACAGCGGCAAACGATTCTCGCGAATTGAAATTTTTGGAAGGTGAACGTAAACGGGCAATTGGTTCGTATATTGCGGTTATTTGGACCTCATACTTCGTTTTCCTTGGCGTAATTGTCACGCTCGCTGTTGTCTTTATTCCGGCGATTGCTGGTTCAAATTCCAGTGGTGAA
>JASLVU010000188.1 GCA_030741225.1 Candidatus Poseidoniaceae archaeon
TGTGTCGCTCAACGGTACAGATTTGCTTGCCGATTTTGACATTTACTATGTCTTTCCAGTTCAAATCTTATCGATTCAAACACTTCATTCAGGCAGCGGAAACTTCCCCATTTTGAGTGCGCACGAAATCAACCACACGAACGGTAGTCTCGTGTGGAACAGTGCTTCATTTACACTCAATGTTCAAGGAACTCTGATTTTGAATAATGCATCGATATACGGAGCAGATATTCAATGTATGGGAATGTGTATGATTGAGGAAAGTGTTCTTATCGGCAGTGCACCAATCCATGTGGAGAATGCTACGACCATACTGGTGAATTCCAGTTTAATCCAAGGCAGTAGAACAGACGAAGACATTATCGTGCATGACCTTGGACAAATCACTTACACGAACAATCAAGGTACAGGAGGCACAACCGATCAATGGATTCGCTTGCTTTCTGAACGTCGAATTCAAACCAATTCCCCGAATATCACGGTTCACCAAACTGGAATAGGATACGGAGGTTCGGAACGCGATGATTTCACGGATTCTTCCGGTGTAGTCGACATTGGGGGAAGCGAATGGAAGCGAATTGTCGAATGGGTTGACCCGAACGGACAATACCATTCTGAAAACGGTGAACTCACACTAACCTTGAGTTCTGGTTGGGGAGATTTCGTAACAACTGTTCCCGCTCCGCAAATTCCACAAGCAGTCATTGACATCCCACTACCTTTCATCGAAATTGTATCCATCGATGCTGAAGATACGACGGCCGAAGTTGATAAGAAAATCGGGGCAATGGTTTCGGTTCGAAATACAGGAACTGCATCTGCAACAGTGAATATTTGGTGTTACGTTGACGGAAATCTCACTGACACAACCTCGCTTACAACCTCACTTGCACCTGGGGAAGAAAAAGAATTGCCTGTCTCTTGGTGGGCGAACACCGATGGTAGCCAAGTGCTCAATTGCAAAGCCCTCATTCCCGATAAGTTGCAGAGTATTGCTCAAGACATCACCAACATCGAAGGTGGATTCTCTCAAGAAGTAGGGTGGTACATCGGCGAAGAAACTGAGGACCAGCCATTGATTGTCTACGGTCTTTTAGCACTGATAATTATCGCCGGTAGTGCTCTCTTTTCCCTTCGAGCATCGACCAAAGACAACTCATATGGAGATTTTAAAGAATATTCGACAACAAATGAGAACACTACGACAGATGCTGATGTCGACGCAAATGCATCAAGCGATTACCAAGAAACCAGTGAAGAGGTTGAAGATTAACAAACTTCCATCGTTCTTTGTTCACTGTTACCGTCGAAGTTAAGATCCCATGAGTTTTCACTTACGGTAATTCCAGTTGCTGAGGATTCCGAATCGGTCATTCCCGTATAGAATTCATTTGTAACTACAATCTCGAATGTGTAGCATCCAGAACCTTGGTAAAAAGAATCTCTTTGAAGATACTCAGTGTTGAGAGCGTCTGTTGCAGTTCCCGGGAGTCCCAACCAACCGTTGGTCTTGCCACTCTTGGAGCCGGCGATGGTGCTGGTCCATGTAGCATCAAGGCCATCTACCGAAATGATCGGCGAGGAGTACTCGGTTGAGCCTTGATATTTGACTCGAAGTTGCATAGTGTAATCCGATGCGATAGGAATGAGCTTTAGATTGGTCATCGTATGTTCACCGTTGTCTTGTGTACGCTCATCAGGAGAGAACAATCCCATGATGGATTCAACTTTAACACCATCAACAGTGGTCGTAGACGAACTCCCAGATGTTTGTGTCTTCAAAACCTCACTAATTCGAGCACCTGAATCAAGAACTTCTCGATTCATAAGTTCAGGTGTAATTTCTGTAGAGGTGGTTTGATCGTCACTCGAGGTAACCTCAATCATATACGATTTCATCGATGATAATTGATAGTTTTGGGCATTTCCATCGAAGAACGCAGTCAATGGAGCTTTGAATTTTGCTCGGTCATTCGTGAGGGAAAGTGTATCAGACCATACTGATTCTCCTGATAGTGTAATGGTAGCAGTAGCTGATGAAAATGAACCACGAACAAAAAATGTAAGTTCATCAGAATCCTCATTGACTTGAATTTCTGTCAAGGCAAGCGATGAATCCGATGGGATGAGGACCAAAGCGGCATATGGACCAGCAGCAACGATCACCGCTAAGAAGATGGAAATGCCGAGTTTGACCATATTCAGATCACCCTCAGCTAGTCGTTCTGACTGGACCAGAAGGCCTATGCCGACGACTAAGACTGCTGAAACAACAAGAAGGCCCATACTTCCACCTTGAAGTGCAAGAATGCCTCCGAGTAAAATCCCAGCCCATCCGGCGATGTTGAGATTACGGGCTAATTCAGGATTCTGTGTAGGGGTTGCGACTGCTGCGACAAGTGTATCCTTGGATGAAGAATTGACTTTTTCGGGAGTAATGGCCACTTCCTTAGGAGAAGTTGCTGCATCTTCGTCGGTTTTGCTGGCTTTTGCTTTGTCGAGTAGTCCGCTCATATCAATCCCTTGTAATGGGTCCTTTTGCCTAGGGGATTATCAAGGCGACCCCTGTATGTGTACATCACATCCCAATTTAGGGAGTCTAATGAAAAAGCCGTTACAGGCCAGGAGCAGATTCATACCAGACAAATTCTTCATCTTCGTCTTCACGTGATTCAATCATTCGACGCCCTGCTACAGCTGCAGCAAGAGCAATCATCGAGACTGCTGGGACGATTTCGAAACCTGGCAAGTATACGCCACGAACATATACGGTAATCATTTGAGATTCTCGGATACATCCGCCGTTGTTACAGGCAAACTCAGACTCAGCAAAGAAGTCGAGAACGTGGTATGCATCGCTCCAACCTTGTGTCTTTGGGGTTCTTGCCATAACACGTACCTTGGTTGCAGTAGGAATTGCATCAATTTGAACCTTCACAGCTGGCAAGTTGATTGTAAATCCAGCTTCTTCAAGAGATTCACGGCTGGATTCGGTAATTCCAACTTTCATGAAGTCAATCTGATTGCCAAGATTATACACCTTAAATTCGAAGTTCTTGTCCTTCTTCGGCATAAGTTGGACGAATGGTTCAACCGCTTCAACCTGCACCAAAGAGTATTGCATAATGTTGACAATCATGTTGTTTTGAGATGATGCAGAGTTGATCGGTGGGAGGGAGTTAATTTCCTGAACTTGGGCAGAAACGGAGAGAGTACGACTTT
>JASLVU010000189.1 GCA_030741225.1 Candidatus Poseidoniaceae archaeon
CCTATTACTACCAACGCAGTTTCCACTACGCAGTAACTTCCGATGCGGTGATATTCGAGCACAGTTTCTTACTTTCCCGCTCACACCGTCGAATTCTATTTGACCGCATCTCTGAGGTCATGGTTGAAAGAACTCCAGTAGGAACTCTTCTCGGATTCGCAACTGTAACAATTCTAACCGATTCCGGAGTGGGTATTGTCGAAGAGAACACAGGCCCTGGCATTGCAGGCGCAATTCCAGGCACTGGCGAAAATGAAGGTGACAGCAAGGCAGAGAAAGCAGGCAAAGGCATTCTTCGCTCAGCCATCGGATTGCTCACCTACCAGCGAACAATTCGAACCGTGCGCGCCGACCCGAAACATTGCATGTACAATATCCGAAACTGGGAAAGCGCCAAGGCTTTGCTGAATGAAAAGCACAAAGAGCACAGCCAATCAAACCTCTTGCGAGATTTGAAAGACACGATTATAGCATCCTCTGATGACAATTAAATTCACGAATCATCGGCGTGCGTTTGAAAAAGTGTTCACCACTCCAATGTAATTGAGGGAATAATATGAGCAATGAAGAAATACTCAATGGACCAATTGAAAAATTACGCAACGGCGATCTTGACGGAGCAATTGAGGAACTGGATGGTTTGATGAGCAGTCACAAAACAAACGCACAAGTTCACCATATGTATGCAGAATTCGCCAACATGAAAAATGCCGAAGCACAAGACGATGTCATTCCAGGTGGCAAAATAATGATGGCTTACAAAAAAGCAATGCAACTCGATGAAGAGAACATGGAATACATTGGAGATTTTGCTACTTTCGCCCTCGAATGTCGTCGAATTCCAGTTGCTGTCAAAGAATTTCAGCGCTATGCTCGGAGACTGGAAATCGAAGATATACCAGTTGATGAAGTCCTTTTCACTGCTAGCAGGAACATTGTTGATGCAATTGAAGTCATGGACCCAACGAAGAAGAACCCAATGGTTCAACCTTGGCTTAAACAAGCGCTCATTTGGGCAGTAGGTGGCCTCGGATACTCTGCTGAAGATGCTTCGGAAATGCTTACCAGTGATGATTGAGGTGGTACGATGACGAACCAAAGTGTTCGTCTGGCTTTCCGTATCGGATATCTCGGGGATGCTTACCATGGCAGCCAGATACAACCCGATGTCGAAACAGTTCAGGGTGAACTCATTCGGGTATTTGAAAGTCTGAAATGGCTTGATAGAGAAAGTAAGGAACACAACCTTGTTCTTTCAAGTCGAACAGATGCTGGAGTCAATGTTCGTCTGAATGGTGGAGTTGTTCAAATCGATAGATCGCTATGGGACGCATTAACACCTCGAAAGATGATAAGAGCAATTGACGATCGATTATCCAAAGATATCGCCTTTCTCGATGTGAAGGAAGTCGATGAAAACTGGAATCCACGAATGGCAAATTTTCGTGTATACAGGTACCGGCTCGAAGGAATTGAATTCTGGAAGTACCCTGGTGACGTGTTTCTTGAATGGTTGAAAATTTTTGAAGGGACCTATGACGCTACCAATTTCGCTCGTCTTGAAGAGGGAAAGAATCCATTGCGTACCATCATATCGTGCAAGCCTTGGATTGTCGATGGACGTGTGGTAGGGTTTGAGATCATCGGTGAAGCATTTCTATGGAACCAAGTTCGAAGAACTGCTATGGCATTGCATAAGATGTGTATTGGAGAACTTGAACCAAAAGATGTTTTGTCGGCTAAATTGAATCCTGAAATCGAATACGACTTTGGCGTAGCTCCGGCAGATTGGCTCATTTTGTGGGGTGTCGACTGGGATGAAATCCCACTTCCAGAATCATTGACTGAGGTTCGATGTTTTTCAGCACCACCTCAAGGCTCTGGCGTTGAGCGTACGATGCGAAAAAGATGGAGAGAAGGAGCACGGCATGAGATGAAGAGTCTGCTTTACAATCAGTGGGCAGAGTTAGGAAAACTCCCACGGGTTCGTCATCGAGAACTACTTGACTGAAATGTAAACTATGTCGTTATCTTCGATTGACATTCTTTCACGTAAAAACGAACAGGCAATGACTTCAACCACATCTGTGTGGCGTGTCAAATCGGGGATAAGAAGCGCACATTCAACCTTTACGTCGCCAGATTCAACTTCAGCGGAGTAAGCTGTCGCACCCCCGAATGAGACACCATCTCTCAAAAATCCACGAATTCTATGAGCATCATGCATTGTTACATCAATGTTTGAGGCATTTGCTCTATCCTCATCAGATGCGTCAAGAGTATCTATACCTGATTTTTTGCGAAGTGCAATGTATTGAACCAAATCTTCACCTTGAATGGTTAAATTCAGGGTACCTGGCCATGCAGTACCTCCTAGCAACTGCTTAAACTGCTCTTGGTAATGCGGTTGTGCCATGAATATGTGAGCACGGCCCAGTCCACTGCTTACCGTTCCGGTGAGTCGCATGTGCCGTCCAAAGTGAACTCCTTTTTGAGTGCATGGTTCGCCCCAAGATTGAGAGCACCAAGCCCGAAAGAACTTGAAGGTCGAGCAACAGGGTATCTTGAGGAGAACATATGCCCGGCGACATGACGTGGATGAAAACTCGGTACGATGAATTGTCAGATAAGTCTCTCTTGTGGGAGCCACCGACACTTGAAAGTCCAAACGAGCCACGATGTCGGATGGATGGTAAACCTACGATAATGCTCTCTGCAAACAATTACCTCAATCTTACAACACATCCGAAAGTCAAGCAAGCAATGCTTGATGCTACAGAAAAATACGGAGCTGGAAGCGGTAGCGTTCGCGCCATTGCTGGAACAATGGATATACACCTTGAGGCTGAAAAGAAAGTTGCTGAGTTCAAAGGAGTTGAGGCATCACTGATTTATTCAGCAGGCTATACAGTTAATGTTGGACTCATTCCAACTCTCGTTGCCGGTCCTCAAGATGTTATTATCAGTGACGAATTAAATCATGGCTCAATCATAGACGGCGTACGACTTACGAAGGCAAGCCGAGGAGTTTACGCACACAACGACATGGGTGAACTCGAGGCTGTGCTCAAATCACACGAATCTTCTGATAGGAAACTCATCATTACCGATGGAGTGTTCTCAATGGATGGAGATATTGCACCTCTTGACGAAGTCAATAAATTGGCTGAAGAATACGGCGCAATGGTCTATGTTGATGATTGCCATGGTGAA
>JASLVU010000018.1 GCA_030741225.1 Candidatus Poseidoniaceae archaeon
AGGCGAAGACTGCTCCAATTTGGATAATAGTGAACAGGAGAGATGCCAAAAGGATGAATCGCAAGCGACTTGCAATCATAATAGAGGTGTCTGATGCAGAACCCACCTCAAACAAAACCAAATGAATTCCTGCAATTACAAGACCAAACAGTCCAGCAGAAACAAGTGAAACATAAATTTCTTTCATTGTATCTACAGATTCAAGACGAGTATCGTAGAGAGTAGAGTATTGCTCTGCAACAGTTTCTTGTTCGGAACGCATAAACTCATCAATGGGTTGTCCTGCCTCTATCGAAAACGCCATTCTGTCAAGGAAGTCAGCCCATAGCGGACTTGGGCTTTGCTGGGCAACAATACGTGAAGCCTCTGGAAGTGAAGTGTGCCATTTATCGACCAAAGTTTCTATCCGCTTTACTTCATTGGCCAACTCACCATAATCACTCATCTGTTTGAGAATATCGAATATGGATTGTGCACCAACTTCACCTAAAGACAAAATGCCCATTCGAGTGATGAACATATGCATTTCTTTTTCGATCATCGTTGCAGAACGCTGGACATCGAGTAAAGGGAAACCTGCCGCAGCTAAAGCAGAGAGAAGGGGTAACAAAATAATGAGCAGAATTCCTGCAACCCCTGAAAAGAGTGCACCCTCCGCCAAACCGCCAGTAAAGAAAATGAGAAGCAATGAGAGAAGGAAACCAGCAATCGCTGCACCTCCAACATAAAACAACAAAAATTGACCGACTGGAATCTCCACTCTCCGCAAGGCGATTTGCCAGAAAGACATTCGCTGCATTGGAAATCACCTCATTCGTGGTTTACTCCAGTCCATGTATCAATCGCTTTGTCAAAGTGATCCCAACCGTTGTTGTAGTAAAGTCCCAACAAGTCAAAGACATCGTCATAGTGAGTCAACTCGCGGTCAACCATTCTGTCAAGAGCCTCAGACCGCCTCATCATTTCATCGTAAATATCACGCTTGTTTGAAAATCCAGCCATAGCCGCAATCTTGTTTTCAAGGAGATGGCTTTGAAACATTCCACGGAAATAGTGTTTGTCTTTTACAGGGTCCCATTCGAACATTCCACGAGTTAGTACACCATCGCTGTGCTTGTTGTAACCGATGACTTCGTCAATTCCGGTTACACGTCGGGCAATACCACCGCCTGGAGCCTCAACAACTTCTTGGAAAATTGCGAAATTCAAGTTGTCGAAAAACCGAATAGGTACATTGATTGGGTCACCGGTGAATCTTTGAATCATCTTTACGATAGACGATGCGTGGAACGTTGCAATAACGGGGTGGCCTGTTTGCATAGCCTGGAACGCTGTTGCACCTTCAACACCACGAATTTCACCGATAATGATGTAACGAGGACGGCTACGAAGAGCAGCCTTCAACAAATCGAACATTTCAACTCTTGATTCCTCATTCTTTGATGAGCGTGTAACCAAGCGTTGCCATATTTTGTGACGTACCTTGACTTCAGGTGTGTCTTCTGCAGAGTAGATTTTGACATTGTGATCGATAAAGGGTAAAATTGCGTTCAAAGTCGTGGTCTTACCGGAAGCAGTTTCCCCTGATACCAAAACCGACATTCCGTATTCAAGACAAATCCAAATGTAGGCTGCTACCTGAGAAGAAATTGTCCCCCAAGCAATGAGTTGAGTAATGGAAATTGTTTCCTCGGCGAATTTACGAATAGTAAATGATGGGCCGAGCATTGAAACGTCATCAGAGAAAATGATATTGATACGAGAGCCGTCAAGTAAAGCGCCATCGATAATCGGTTTGTTATCCGACACCGGTCGGCCTATTCTTTCTGACATCGCTCGAAGGAAACGAGAAAGCATTTCTCTCTCTCTAAACCGAATATTTGAGGTAACCATTCCGAATACCTTGTGATCCATGTGAACATGCTTCAATCCTATCGAGTGGATATCTTCCAGCATCTCATCAGAAAGAAGCGGTTCAAGAGGACCGTTGCGAATCAAATCTCGAACAACGATGTAGCGCAGTCGCTCTCGTTGTGGGGCTGTGACAATGAGGCGCTTATCGTCCATACCCATCATTTCCCAGAGGCGACCCTGCCGACGGACTGTGGTAATCGCATCGGTGTCGAGTAAGGTATACCGCTCAATCATTTGCGCCAAGATATTTTCAAATTCATCATCGGTTGTGAAGGAAGGAGCGGTAGGTGCTTCTTGAAGCAGCGTCTCAATCAAACTGCGTCGGATGTTTTCCTCTTCTTCAGACAGTTGGGGTTCCAAACCAAACCAAAGGATTTGACCTCCTCCCTCCTCGTCAGCAGGAGGTTCGTAAATGTGAACAAAAATCGGTTCTTTCGTGATGTAAATAAGATTGAGTGGTCTTTCCTTTTTGGCGTCGCGGTCCAATTCACCATAGTAAATTGGGCGTGAACCGTGGCTTGCTTCGAAATCTCGAACCCATTCGGCAACGTGCGGATGAGCATTCATGACCGAGTTGAGGTCTCCTTTCGCAAATCGAGGTTCGTCTGTTGCCATATTTCCACCTCAATCAGCTAACCGCCGTAATATCAACAATGAAGCCCATACTCGGCTCAACACGCCATCCAATGGAAGTTTGAATCGGACCGGCTGCTCGAAGGAATCGAGTAATCACGATGTTTCTTTTTATTTCCCCACCAATCATTGCCGTCTCTAAGTCCAAAACCACTTCAGAAGATGCTCGTAATGTATGCATCAGCTTGTGGTCCATTTCCTCAGGGTCGACACACAACATAAGAGAACGGCCTGAAGAACAAATTTGACGCAGTTGCTGCATCAGTTGGAATCGACTCTTATCGTCCAAATCATCGGGCATAATCGAACTTGCGGCATCGATAATAACTACATCAGCAAGTTCGATTGCTTCGGATTGAAGTAATTCTTGTAAGCCAATATCTGGGACTGGTTCGGCAATCGTTCCAAAACGGCTGAAAACCAAAAGACGACCCTCTCGGATAGCGTCAGTTACGCCATATCCTATCGATTCCATTTGTTCAACCCATCCACGAGTGGTGAGTTCTGTGGTAATGACCAGCACTTTAACACCGTTTTCACAGAGTCCGAAAGCCAGTCTTTGTGAAATCAATGATTTTCCGCCACCAACGGCTCCTTGCAAAACATACAGTGAACGATTTGGTAATCGCAGACCCATTGAATCTGCAAGTGAATCCGTTTCCAACTCGTAGGGGAAACCATCTTCTATGGGCTTATGAGCCGTGAGGAAAGGATCTTGTTTGACGTAATCATCCATTCAAACGCACCTCCAAACCAAAACTGGCACTACCGGTCATTCCGGATACTGATTCAGATGACGCTGTGATGAATACACTGATATCATCATTATCAGAATACGAATTAAAAGTGGTGTTTGAAAGTTCAATTTGAAGCAAGACATTCGGGTTCCAATCGGTACCACCACCAAGAATGGTTGTTGTAACTCCTGACGAAGGAATGATTAATCCATCAATCAAAATCTCCATTTCAGTCGTGTCCATCGGATGTTCACCTGTATTCAAAGCGTACAGGGTAATCTCATCCGGTGAAGGTGTCCTGTCAATGTTAACATTCATCGGATCACCAGCAAAATCAATTGAAAGTTCCTCAGATAATTGTAAGCCTCGTTGTTGTTGTTGAATAACGCGTGAAGTCGAAGACCATTCTTGTATGAGCACAGCACTTGCTGAACTGGATATCAGCAATGCACTGATGAGCATAATGTATGTTGAAGCACCGCCATCTGCCATAGAAACACCTCACAAAGCTGCCCGAACCAATGTCGTGGGTCCAACAGTAAATGCCAATCGTTCATACTCTGTGTTGCTCGTAGGATTATCATCCCATAACAACTCAAGAGTTTCACCAGAATACCAGTTACTGCTGCTGCTTACTACTGCAGAAGATGCTGAAAGAGTTTCAGGATCTTCTCCATCATAAAACACCCAAATCTCATCGGTTGAGATTGTATCTGAGCCGGTATTGGTCAAATTCGAGTAAATGTACTGTCGGAAAACTGGAGCATCAAATGTTGCTGCAGAAGTCGGTGTTTGTACAGAGCCTGTCTGGTCTAAGATGCTCCACGTTGGGGTATTTGAATTCGGACAGTCGCCGTGGTTGGTGATAACCACGTTTCCGATATCAATTTCCCCGCCAGTGGTAGTGAATTGGGCTGAAAAGCCTCCACACTCATCTGAACCGACATTTGCACGAACAACTCCATCCACATAACCTGTGCCTCGGTTTCCTGCTGAAATACTGAGTTCATGTATTGCAAATTGTGAGATAGTTACATCATCAATAGTAAAACTCGGGTCGGGAACAGAAGCGCTCTCAATTGCATCCAATCCGGTTGCAACTTGGGAATCAAATGCAGTGATGGCCATTGAAAATACCACCAGCATCGAAACCCCAATAATGAGACCTCCTATTCCGACCGAAGCGCCCATATCAGACTTCACCTCGAAGTGACTTTACACTACGCCAAGAACTTATCAAAGACGAAAACACGAGCAGTTCCTTGTGAGAAAGGTGATCCTCGAGTGCTGCCTCAGACTCACCAGGAGCGGCAAGTTGAACAATGGCCAAAACCTCTCGGCCTTCCTGTTCATTCAGCATTCCGGAGGACATTGCTTTCTGTGTGAAACTAACTGCTGCCATGCCCGACATACTGTCAAGCAAGAGGGCAGAAACAGTTGGCGCACCTACCTGATTCGCATTTGCAGTGGCCCCTGTGGAAGGGGCGTGCAAGAATGGATTAGCAGCAAGTGCTTGTGCTTCATACAGTTCAACGAGTGGTGCTTCATCAACAGCTTTCAGACGATCCGAGCCTGAAGCAGGGATAACCTCGCCACTTGCAGTGACAATCATATCTCCTCCTTGCATCGAAATTTCGCCGGATTCTGCATCTAAACCACCTGAATGTTCCTCACCTTCCGAAGCAGGGCTTCCTGCTGGCGAATCGAGTCGAACCTCAACCATTCGCAAGACGTCCTCGACCATGTCGAGTCGACTGCTGATCAAACGCTCAAGCCCGGATGTGTCAACCGTTGTACTTTGCGGAACTGCTGCAGGAGCGAGTGTCGCTGCAACTGTTGGAACGCTTCCAACACTGTTCATTCGAGCACGGGTAGGACTGGGACTTATCGTCCAAGCATCATCTTCGCTCAGTTCGCCTTCCTCAGGTAAAGGAACCTGTTCGATGGCGATATTCGCCATAATTTTCAGTCGTTCCTCTGTAAGGTCTGCATCTGCGTCACGATTTTTATCTGCGTTACCGCTAAATGGCCATGCCATGATAATACCTCCTAAGGGCAGTGTTGTTTTTCAACAACTGCGCCCTTAGATGTGATCAGATAACGGCAGAACCTGCAGCTTGGTTGTTAATCGTGAGGGTCTCGTAGGTGGTTCCACCGTTTCCAACGTGGACATAGAACTCAACAGTTGAATCGCCGCTGTCGGGACTGCAATCTTGAAGTCCGGGTGTAGCAGCATTACCGCCGTTTGCATCAATCCACAAGACGTATCCAGTGGAAGGTTGCATGATTCCAGTATTGCTGTTAAGCAAGGTTGGAGGTTCGGTCGCAGTATCCATCAATGAAACTGCTCCATCGGCAGTGAGAGCTCCACCACCATCTGGGTCACCAACAGTACCTTCACGGACACCATTGGCACAGAACAACTGGAATGTGATCTGATTCACTGGAGCAGGGTCGCTACCAGGCGCCAGACGCACGAAGAATTGGTATGCTTCTCCAGGCGTCATAGCAGCAGGAGCACCACCGGTGCCGCCTCCGGCAACGAATGCTTGCTGAATGAGAATCTTACCCGCCATGTTATCAGCGGTGTCATCACCAGTTGTTTGGGCATTTTGTTGCAATTTTTCAGCAGTCTGAATAATCACAGCAGCAGCAACCGCAGCAACCAAAATGAGTGCAATGAAAACAATCATTGCACCGATACCGATTGCAGCAATCTTGTCGTTTTGAATATCGTTACGAGTGTTTGGCTTCATATGACTTTCGCCCCCGCTGTAACATCTGCACCGTAATTCAAAACTTCGTAAGTGAAGCCACCTGCACCGGATTGAATAGCAAGTGTGTGGTCTTGGTTAGCTGTGGGAGCACATCGTGTCAAATCGCCTGCAGGAGCATTCGTTAGAGTGACATCGTATGTGGAGCCAGGGTTGAGTGGGTTCACTGCAACCTGGGCGCCAACAACAGTAGCAGCACCAAAGTTACCGTAATCAGCACCGTTGGCACAAACAATTGC
Organism: Candidatus Poseidoniaceae archaeon; assembly: GCA_030741225.1. Taxonomy (GTDB): domain Archaea; phylum Thermoplasmatota; class Poseidoniia; order Poseidoniales; family Poseidoniaceae; genus MGIIa-L1. The sequence goes on from JASLVU010000018.1 coordinate 6,298, forward strand.
CCAGTCAACATTCGCTGGGTTAATTGGGTCCGAACCTGGAGCCAGTTCAAAGGTAATGTACAATGCGCCGGCAGATGGAACAATGACGTTCTTTATTACCACTTTCGATGATAACAAAGAGGTCGTTTCCTCACCCGTTGTTTGTGCATTCTGTTGCAACTTTTCTGCGGTTTGAATAATAACCGCTGCTGCAACCGCTGCTACGAGGATAAGGGCAATGAAAACAATCATTGCACCAATACCAATAGCAGCGATATTATCGCTTTTTTCGTTCTTATTTTCTTTCATATTTTTCACCATTTTTTTTTAGTAATCCCCCAATTTTTGGGTGGAATGTGATTGAGTTAGGAAATACCTCCTGAACTCATAGCAATGCGAAGTGGAATTCGAATAATTGCAACCTCATCGGGAGCAAGACGCTCAACGAATGGAACCGAATCAGAGGTATAACCTGGAGGGAACCAAGGGGAAAGGAGAATATCGGAAAGAGGTTCCATCGACCGATTTTGAGCACGAATGGTAACAAAAACTTCACCTGTACGAATCTCATAACCAGTCGTTACCGCAAGTTTTCGAGAGAGAGGAATCTCATCCGCCCCGTATCTTCGGTTCGCAGAGACATTGAACCGAACGGGTAGGTTTCCTCCTGGGGCAATTGTTGGGAGGTCGACGCACGAAGGAGTCGATATCCATCCTTCTGGGACTGGAGGAGAGAGGCGCATGGGCGGCATTGCAACAGGTCCATCGTTGATGATACGAACAACGAGAACTCCTTCATCACCTCCTGCAGGCCAACGAGTTTCAAGGCCCATCCAAAAATGGCGGAATAAGAACGGGTTAAGTGTTGAAGTATTACCTCCAATGAGGTCATCAACCAAAAATTCTACTTCTCCAGCAGCACCACCAACATCTCCAATCTCGGCAGCGCCTGTTGCGCTACGTAGTCGTAAGAGAATTGTTTCAATATCTCGCTCACTAATCTTCTTTTGGCTCAAAAGCCTGTGGAGCATGGCGATGTTTCTGCGAAGATAAAGAACATCTTCCTCTAAGTCGACAAGCGAATTCTCAGCCTTAGTGACACTGGAAAGGGCTTTTCCAAGTTTATGATTTTGAAGATAATCTTTTGCAACCTCAATTTCGAGTTCTGTACCTGCAAGAGAATTCGTGTCGTCTTGAGAAATACCCAACACCATCGATTCAAGGTCTCGTGTGATGGGAGCTGCGGGCACAATATCCTGTGGTGGAGATTCGATAGCAGAACGGTCTTCAACAGCCTCTTCAGGAGAGTTTTCTGCTTCAATAGGCTGTGAGGGTGAACCGGTATTTTCAACAGTCTCATTTGGAGGAGAAGAACTCGATTGCGAGATTTGTTCATCCTCAAACTGAGGCATTTCATCCAGCGTCTTGACCTCAGAGGATGGATCTATGAATTCGTCATCAGACATCTTCAGTCACCTCCTCAGGAGCAAGCCCGGGCTCAGGAGTCGGGGCTTGAGAGGGCTCAACGACACCAAAGATATCATCAAGATTCAGTTTTTCATTTGCAAGCTCGTTAAACAAGCGCGCAGGGTCGCTCAAATCCCTCTCGATTCGAATGGCTTTGACTTCGATGTCTGTGAGGCGACCATAGAGAGTACCGTACATCGAGTTCGCACGCCCAATGAGGTACCATACACCAATCATCACCACAGCGATATAGGCGGTGAGGCTTACAACATTGGTTCGGTCTTCGGTAAGCATTGGAGGGATTCCAAGGACGACAGATAGCATTCCTAAAACAGGAACCGCCAGAATAATTGTTAGTTGCTTTCTTGCCTTAGCGAGTTCTTCAAAGTGGTCAGCGTACAATGTGGAGATACCTCTACGAGCACGCTGATAATCTTCATGCAACAATCGGAACTCGTCTGTACTCTTCCAACTCATACGCCAAATCCAGAGCGCTGCAAGAGCGAGGACGACGAAGCCCCACCAAACGAATTGGAAGAGATGGAATGCAAATCCAAAGCCAAGCACGCCCGAATAGATTCCAAGCAATCGGAAATTGTCGTTTTGCCCCGTCAGTCTAAACAGGATAATAGATACCAACAGACAAGTTACTGAGGCTACGAAACTGTTGGAAACACCTGGAGACCATGAAATAACGTCTTCTTTGAGCGTCATTTGGTCGTTTTTGACAACGTTGTCTTCCATGAAACTCGCATTGATTGTTGCAACGCAACTGGCTTCAGAACGTTGATTCCACCAATCAATCGAATCGGCAGTCACCACCCAAGTGAATGACTTCTCATCCGTAGCAAAGAAGAACGGAATCATCGAATAATTCAATCCACTTGACACTGTGCGGTTGAGAATAGGAGGTCGTTCGCTTGGTAAATCCGAAACAGTCAATCCATCACACACGAGATCAACAACGACATCCAAGGCAACGGCTGAACCGACATTTTGCACAACGACGGTGATTGTACCCTTGGTTCCTTCCTTGAAACCATCCTTTCCTGAACTCATGCTTTTAATCATCGGGTCAGCAAAGACAGCGAGTTTCAAGGTAAACGTCTCTTCATCAAACACAGTGAACCCATTGTTTTCAGTTGGATGATAGAGCCTAAACTTGAGGTCCCATCCATCACCTGGCAGAATCTTTCCTGTCGTGGGCGTTTCAACTTCTAGTCGTATTGTTGAGGGGTTCCAAGCATCGAGTTCAAGGAGAGTGTAACGAGATGTAGGACCTAACGACGTCGGACCGCACTCTTGTTCCAAATCAAGTTTGTGAGAATCGCTGGTACCGTCAGCCTTGTCCACGACCAGGGAGACATTCCAAGAATATTCAAATTCAGATAATCCCATCGCAGGGAGATTTAGAAGACGATTGGCATCACACAGTTCGACCATGTAGGAGACTTTTGAGCCATTTCCGGTTGGAATGTTCGTATAAGGGAGCAAGACAGGAACGAGTTCTCCGTCAACATCAGGTTCAATTCCGATGTCTCCAGTAGAGAAAAATCTCGACATTACAAGTTGTGTGGTAAACTCTCCGCTACCCTCGACGGTGGCATCGGTCGGGTCAAGGAACAAGGTCAAATCAGCAGTCAGAGAGAGAAGTGGGAACTCGATTGCGCTTTGGGCGGTAAAGGTGTGAACCACTGGGGTGTTGCGTGGAAGAGGAATTACCGTGGGTTCACTAAGCATCTGCCAATCTGTAGAGATATTGGTGAGTCCAGGGCGCGTAATTGCATAAACTGCATTGACGGTAACATCCTTATTCCCAGTATTGGTTAAGGTCACCTCCCATGTTCGAGTCGATTTAGGTTGGAATTCCATGATGGCGGGCCAATCACTCGATTCAACAATGAACAACGGTTGTACCTGCAATTGTACATTGCGTGAAAGGTACTCCTTGCCGTTTGTCGAATTCGTAACTGAAATTGTAAGGTTGTAAACTGAACCTTCCGCTAGTGAATCTGTGCCGCCAAGGCTTGGAATACTGACGATGACATTGTCTGAGTACGTTCCGTCGATTGGAATTGTCTTGGTGAGTTGGTATTGAGATAATGTAAGATTGCCTTCAACACTCAGGTTTATTGAAACGGTTTCCTGCAGATTTCCAAGGTTTGAAACCGTGAAATCGACACTTTCCTGTAAGCCCGGAGTAACTGCGATGAGTTCTGGAGCCTCAATACCCATTGAGTGGTTTTCAGAAATATTGGCAACGACGTTTGATGAAAGTAAAATCTCTCCATTATTTGCCGAAACCCAAACTGTACACATATAGAACCCATCAGAGTTTGCTTCAGAGTTTGCAATCATTTCAATTTGAATTGATTCTTGGTAACCAGCTGCAATAAACAAGCTCGAACTGCTTGGGGATTCCAACTTGAATTCCACATCACCGGCCTCAGAATTGTCGAGCCAAATTGTGTAGTCGGTAGGTGCATTGCCAGTATTGACTACTTTAATCGTGGTAAATGTAGATTCGCCAATGTCCAAATCTAAGGATTGATTGGTAGGAGTTAAACTACCGTTGAAAATTTGCCCAACCACAACATAGAATACGTGAACGTCGCCAATTAATTGGCCGGAATATGGATCTTCGACACGCACCGAAATTGGTTGGCTCAATCCTGCGGGCGCCAGCGGGTCAGTCTTGATATTGAAGGAAATGAATTCGATGTGCTCAGTGCTTGCGCCAAATTCACCATCAAGATCTCCGTCGGAAATGTCAGATGATAGATTGGTGATGTTGGTATCTGTTTCGCTAAAATTAGCAGTCCAGTTTTCTGGAAGGTTGTCGACGACACGTAATCGGTAAGAACCGACATCGTTGCCAGTATTGGCAAAGCGCATTGGAATGGAGGTATCGACACCCACTGGGATATCGTATGGCCCTGGGTCAAGGAAATCTCCATCTATAACCGGAGGTATGATGAGCGTGTAGTTCCGAGTGAGTGGCTCTGCAGCAACTCCGCTGCCTTGAAGCGCAGCACTGAGGGTTGGAGTAATCGTGATTGAAGCAGAGAATGTTCCTGCAACCGGATATTGATTCGCTTGTGGACCGATGATATCAAGTGTTGTAGCGGCGCTGTCACCGGGAGTTAAGCCAGAGAAAATTGGATTGGAAACGCTGACCGACCAACGGTCAGCTTCGCTAAATCCGCCTTCGTTGAGTGCGGTGAAACTCTTGTCTGTGGTAATGGTCGCATCCAAAGTCTCGTCAAGCATTGTAGGCAAATTGTGCACTACTCGCATGTTGAGGTCAATGTTTCTCACAAGTTGAGTTCCCGTAAGTGTTTGTTGAATTTCTTCTACAGGCAATACTTCTGGAATTGGATTTAATCCAGGGTCGACAACAATAACGGGGGAGACCTCGATTGGAGCAGTATCTTGTGAAGGAATTCCACCTCCAATAGGTTGGCACTGAATCCAAACATCAAGTTTGTCGCCAAACATGTTGTATTCGCTGGTGACAATCGGATTTTGTATGGCTGGAGCAGTGAGGGTTATTGTCACTTGAGTGGTTTGACCCGATGGCACAGGAGGAGTGATTGAGGGTGAAACATCCCATGTCCAATTGAGTGTTGAAACGGAAAGACCTGTTGCAAGTGAGAACGTCGTGGTAATGCTGCCGGTATTTTCAACAACGGCGATGAATTGTTCTGTCCCTCCGGGAGAAATTTTCTTTGTCGTTGCAGGTTCGTTGATATCGACAGACCCTTGGAAGAAATCTCCAACCATGACTCTCCCGACTCCGGAAATTTGATAGTTGTCAGGAGAGTTAACGGATGTGAAAGTCATGATGATTTTATCGGTTTCAGAACGTACAGCTGTCGATGGGACATTAACATCGAGAGTGATGAGGCGAACTGAACCAGCGGGCAGAGTTGCACCAAACGAGGCAGATGTTTCATCGGCCCACGGTTTGTTTTGCGACACGGAGATTGTGAACAAATCCGTTTTGACACCAGTATTCTTGACGACAAATGTAATCGCAGTTGAATCACCGGGTTCAACAACCAAAGTAGCCGGTTCAATGACGATTGCATTGTAGTCGGAGAATTTAATCCACGATTCTTGAACCGTCACGGTCTCATCCCAAGCAGTACCATCAAACTTGACGGTTGCCGAAATGTTCCACACGCCAGTAAGAGTCGTGGAGTCAACGTTTGCACTGAGGACTCCAGATTCCTGTATAGTGCCTGGAGAAGGCGGATACGAGCCGGGTTGGAGAAGGACTGTATTGGAGACGAAGGTCAAAACTGTGGGTGGAGTGGAATTATCTCGTAGTTGAATCGTCATGGTTGCCGAAAGCGGCTTCACACCAGAATTCGTCACTGTCGTGTTCAGCGCAGTGATTGCATTCGGCAAAGACATTTGATTGGTTGAAGAAACGACTGATGGGAAGTTGTTGGTCATCAATTCCCCAAAGTGTTTGTTCTCGACAGAAAAGGCGAGGCCAAGGTCTTGGTAATTGTTCAACAGAGCATTACCGGCCTCGTTCGTGGAGACGATTTTTATTCGAAGTTCTTGACCTGCTCCATTGGTTGCATTCCAAGAAAACGAAATTGGTGCAATGTCAACGTGACCTGATGCGCTACTAACTGTACCCATTGCGATGGTGGTGACATCGGAGAATGGAAGGGCAGAGGAGCCTTTGTGCTGGAGAACCAACCACAAATCGTCACTGCCCGAACCAGTTGCAGAAATATTTGCAGTTACGATATGCTCCCCAGGTTCGAGATACATCGAGGCTCCAATCACCGTAGAGCCTGAATTGCTGAGTTGAAGAGGATCTCGAAAGTAAAAATCCAACACTGAACGACCGGACGTCGTCGATGCATCTTCTGAATCATCAGCACCAACCAAGGGCAGGTACATCGGGACAATAAACAACAGCACCAGCATCCCAGCTAATGCGGTTTTGCGAGGCACGAGATTAAGCAGAAGAGTCACCTCCCGGTGATTCGAAGCGAGCAATTGTGACTTTCTTGCCCTGACGTCGCCATTGCAGGAGGAGTTGTTCAAGGAGGCGCTCGTGAACGCCATCAGAAATTCCTAATCGGCGGCGTTCTTCCCAAAGCAGCATTTGTTCGGTCTTGGTAAGTAAAGCGTCTCGCAAGTACAGTTCAAGAGTTCGACGATAGGCATCACGGTCAGAAACTGCGTAAACAATGGTGTCGCCTGGCAATTGGTCGGCTCGGTTTTGAATGAGATTGCCAAGAGTGAGAGCCTCGTCGTAGGTGAGGTTTCTCTTGTCGAGTTCAGTTTGAACTGTGCTGGCGATGGTTTGCAGATCGAATCGGGTGTTTGAACGTTGTATCTGCTTCGAGTAGCGTCGACATCTTCGAGACATGCGAGTCGCCACCATAGTTTGTGATGATACCCGCCGGTTATTGAAAGAATCGGTACCTTCTATGTGTTTTACCCAATATGGGACAAAATACATTCATTACGCATAAAAGTCATACTGGACGACTACAATGCTCTTGAAAAAACCCCGATTCAAATATTTACAGTCAAAAACATGGGCAAAAGCAATCCTTCATGTCCTTGAAGCGGTTGGCGGTGGTATGAGCGATGCAATAACACACGAAATGGGACAAACAGCCCCATCATTCAGTTGCGTGGATTCACAAGTAGTCATCCACGACTCTGATACATATCAAGAACAGGGCAAATCAGTCATTGTGTACTTTTACCCAAGGGATTCAACTCCTGGCTGTACAAAGCAAGCATGCGACTTTCGTGATAACATGGCTCGACTATCATCAGAAGACTATGTGGTGCTTGGAGTTTCCAAGGATTCTGAAGGCTCTCATCAAAAGTTCATTTCAAAACAAGACCTCAATTTCCCGCTCCTCATGGACAGAGATGGAGAATTGCATGAAAAGTTCGGCACTTGGCGGCTGAAGAAAAATTACGGAAGGGAATACATGGGCTGTGCCCGTTCGACTTTTGTCATCGGCCCTGATGGGAATTTTACTTGGTTACGCTACAATGTGAAAGCGACTGGCCATGTGCAAATGCTGCTTCGAGAACTCGGATTAGGTGAATGAGGGATTTGATGCAAGAAGAGTTGTCCTTGAGCGGTCAACGAATTGACATCGGCAAAGACTCCGTAGCTTGGAGTCCATGCCACATTGGTTCATCAACCGAAATTGGCTCATTCTGTTCCATAGGCTCACTCGCTCACATCGGCAGAAATGTGAAAATTGGCAACAACTGCAGAATACAAGGTGGAGCATACATTGCCGATGGGTGCATTCTTGCTGATAATGTGTTTATCGGGCCCAATGCAACACTGCTTAACGATAAATATCCACCATCGAAAAACCCACAACAATGGCAAAGTATTCTCATTGAAGACAATGCAGTTGTTGGCGGTGGAGCGACCATCGTCCCGGGTTGTTCAATCGGACGCTCAAGCGTGCTTGGCGCAGGTTCAACATTAACGAAATCTATTCCGCAAGGAGAGGTCTGGGCCGGGAACCCCGCAGTTCACCTCATGTCACGAAAAGAATACGACGCCAAGCAGTTTCGACGGAAAATTGAATCGCAAGGAAGTGAAAACGATGGATAGGAAAGCCACTGTTGTTGATTATTTGGAAAAGTGCAATGCCTATGCGCAAGCCTCAATCGCACGAAAAATGGAACGAGGAGAAGTCGACGAAACAGAGTCTTGGAAGTCGTATGTTGAATTTAACGAACATGCCATCGAAGAGATTAGCAACGGAACACTCGACCATTGGTTTTCCCCACCTCCGAGCCAAAACATGAGTGATGCACGGAGAATTGATGCAGACAGTCTTGAACATGCAGACCGTGCAGGTTGGCTTTCTGGTCTGCTTTCTCCCCGGCCGTTAATCGTAGCCTCGACCCAAGATGAAAACGGTAACAAAAATCTCGCACCCTACACTTCTGTCATGGCCGTTTCTACCGGTCCTCCTCTGCTTGTTGCTTCATTCAGTTGCAATCGTGATGGCCGTTACAGAGACACTTTACACAATTTGAGGACAACCAAAAGAGCAATTTTGCATTTGATGCCAAGTACATTATCAAGTGTTCAAGGTGTTGACGAAACAGCCGCACCTTTGCCCCAAAATGAAAGCGAATGGAATCTTTCGGGATTCACCCCCAGTACGCATGACCCTTTACTCATGAACGAAGCTGTTGCTGCACTTGAAGTTGAATTCATCGAAGACAGAGCATTACCTGATGCAGTTGCGCGTATAGCCATTTTACGAGTGACTGGGCTGTGGACGTCTGAACAATCGATTCCTCCAGAAGGATTGGATATACTCTGCCAACATGGTCATGACCGATTAACTCCTTCACCGAGTTCTTGGGGTAAAAAAGTACTCAAACACTACGGTAAAAAATGATCATCTCAATTGATTCCACATTTCTGACAAGCCTTGAATCAAATTGGTTTGAGGTTTCCATCCAATGAGATTTTCACTATTTGAACAATCTGGTAATCGACGTTTCGCATCTCCATGATAGCCTTCAGTGTGTCGAACTTCAGGCATTGGACGAGCCCATGATGATGCTTTGACCAGTGAAAAAATCTGTTCTTGTAAAGCAAGGATACTCACTTCCTCGGTAGAGCCAATGTTGAGTGCTGTACCTGAAAGCGAGGAACCGTCAAGACTCATATCCATGATTCCAGCTCGATAAAATCCATCCACAATATCCGCAATCCACGTGAACGAGCGTGTTTGCTGACCCCCATTGTGAATATCAATCGGTAGATTGTTGAGTATTGCATTGAAAAACATAGCAACGACTTGTCCGTATTCATCACCTAGAAGACGCGGTCCGTATGCATTGAATGGGCGTACAATTCTCACATCTAAGCCCTCACGAACTGCATGTTGGCACGCTATTTCATCGAGATATTTACTGGCACCATACGAGTGCCGTTGATGCAGCGATGGATCTGTAAATGTCATCTCATTTCCATTTTGGATAGGTTGTTGTTTTGCCTCTCCAAACGCTTCTGGAGAAGATGCTAAAACATAGCGTGCTTCATGTGCCATAGCGAGTTCCAAGGTTCGCAGAGTGCCGTTGATGTTGACATCAATCACTGAATGGGCCGCTTCATGGAACCATTTTGTCCCGTTGACTGCAGCAAGATGATACACGATATCAACACCACCCAATGCCTCGACTGCATCATCCAGACGGTCAATATCTCGCACATCACCAAGCATAAATTGAAAATTTGGATGCTCACGAATGGATTGAATATTGGTCTCAGTACCTCGAAACAAAGAATCGTAAGCGAGCACCAAATGTCCATCTTCAATCAATCGCTCGCATAATGAAGAACCGATGAATCCTGCTCCGCCAGTCACCAATATTCGTCGACTGCTCATGCTTTTCACCTCACTGGGCACGTTCGAGAACCGTTAGTGTCACTACGCCTTGTTCAGACTTGAGTTCGACAGTATCGCCATCGTTGATGGAAAGACACGGGTCTTTGTCAAATCCGTGACCGTACGGAATATTCAACAGAGAGCATGCTGGCAATGTCAAAGGACAAACATCTCTGTTGACGATTGCCGTTGGACCTTTACCGGTATACAACAAACCCATCAAAACATACGGGGCAACAGTAGAGCCAGAACCTTTGGGATAAATGAGAATTGAATTCTCGATTGCTCTGCCGTCCAGTGGATGTCCTGTTTCTTCGACAACTCCGGTGTCACGATGAACATACCCGAGATAGGTGATGGGAACATCTGTCACCATTGCTGGGCCAGTGACACAAAAATCGCCTTGACTCAAGAGTGGTGCGCCAGTGAGAGAATCTTCGCCAAATTGAGGTACCTTTGCACTGGCATGTTGCGGCTGCGATTTAGCATTCAAAACAGGACGTGGCCCCGAAGACAATGTCGGGTGAAACGCATGATTCACGCAATCAACAATCGACATTACGCTGGTGGGAAGGCGGTTGAGTCCACTGGTAAGATAATGTTCAGCTTTGAGTGAATTGGTCAAAAGATGATTGTAGTGGGCACGATTGTAAGGCGTCACCTCTGGACAGGTGTCCTGCAGAATGACTGCTCCGGCTTGTTCAAGCAGAGAAATGCTTCCATCCGCCAATGCGAGTTGGTAATTCTCTCCACTCGTGAAAACCCACAAACGTTGGTCTGGAATCTTCTGCCCCATTTCGGAATGGGCTCGAACGGCAGCCGCGGTGATTCGCACCTCTTCCAGACTGGCCTGTGGACAGCCGATAACAACCAAATCGACCTGACCCTTTGGTTTGAGTGCATCGTATCTTGCACGTAATTCAGCCTCGGTGAAGACAAGTTCACCTTGCCACCCACCTTGGGGTTCAGACCACGTTCCATCTGCGTTTTTCACAAGGGGTGGGTCAGCCGAAAGCCCTTCAGCCCATAGCATCGGAGTTCCGTAATTTGCAGCAGATGCGGTAAGTGCTTTTTTGCGAGCAAAACTTGCATTGTTCGGCAGACCTTGGATAAAAGGCATTGGACCCCAAGGTAAAGTCCACTCGGGTAGAACCTGCTTGCCAATCCAGTCTCCCAATATTGACCAGTCGGAGAGTGTCTCCATCTCGCACTCAACTCGCACATGCAAATTTGGAACCCTGTTCTGCTCCAAGTGCAAACCCCATTTGGGCGCAAAACCGGTGAGTGCTGTAGCCAGTGCAGACAGACCTGATTCACGATTGGTGATTAAAGAAGTCCATGTGTTCGAGAAACAAACCGCATTGGATTCAGCCCACGATGCAATGCCGCTTTCGTCGTCGACGCCTCGGTCGTAAGGAGTGCATGAAAGGGTCGCTTGAATGCCTAACTTTGAATATGCATCCACGATTTCAAACTGTTGTTCAAGGAAATCCGGCCAATCAATATCCATTTCCTTCATTTTCTCCTTGTCACATCCCGCTGAATTCAAGGTGGTGGGAATGGAAACCTTACCGTCCCCGGAACTGGAAAGGTCAGAGAGGAAACGACGCAAGCCATGCCCACCGGTAATGACCGAAACACCCGATACATGGGCATGGTCAACTTCAACAAAGCCAGAGGCTCCTGCTGTACCGGCTAAATCAACGACCAGCCGAGCTGCTTTTTGACGCGTTGGACCTTCACTGCCTGCCAGTTGCGATGCAAGTCGCGGTGGAAGGTCCATAGTGTGCGGAATTCGACTACTGCCTTGAAATCATCCCTTCATCTGCATGTTGGCAAGGGATTCGATTTGCAAAACAGAATTTTCACCGAAGGCTTTGATACCTTTGACGAGATTACCCACAACTATGTCATCCCAACCTCAAACGGATTTCAACGGCCCTATCGCAGGCGAACCTGCCAAGAAAACGTACGCTACTGGTCAGCCTTATGCAAGCTCGAAGCAGAAAATAACGACCAAAAAACCTCAAAATTCACGCAAAAAGAAGGCTCTTTCGATCCTGCAAACCGTACTTATCGTACTCGCATTATCGCTTTCGACATATTCCTTCATCACACTGGATAACCTATCACAAAGTGCCGTTGACGGAAAAGATGCGAATGAAATGCTGGTTCGAACTGAGGGGCGTGACGCAGATTCAATGTGCACTGAAGGTGGCGCTGAAATTTTAATTGGCAACGACTTGAATTCCAACGGTTATTTGGATGTCGATGAAATCTCGACATCAACGAAAGTGTGCCACGGTAAAGAGGGACTTTCTGGACCTCAAGGTGCACCTGGTGCATTAGGAAATACAATCCAAGATTTGATTGATATCGAGGACCTTTCAGCCGATCAAGGAGGCTGTGAAAACGGTGGCATCATCATTCACAGTGGCCTGGATGACAACGACAACGGTGAATTGG
>JASLVU010000190.1 GCA_030741225.1 Candidatus Poseidoniaceae archaeon
AAATGGGGTCGTAGAATTCTTTTCACTCGCAAATTATCACCCTTAGGCCTTGTTGCGAGTGTTGCAACGAGTGCTTCTGTAGAATTGGCAAGAGCAGGTGCTGGGAAGATTTCAGATGCTGTCGATAACAAATTACAGAAAGAATTCGATAATATTGCCAAAACAAATACAAAAACTCTGATTTTGTTGTTAGCCCGTGATTTAATGATGGGAATAATTCCAATCCTCTTTTTGGCATACTTGCCAGTTCTCTTCTAATTTCATCGCCATGTTCATTGAGAATGGACTTAACCCTGCACCCGAGGGAACCCTATGTCACTGCTCATCCTCATGCGACACGGTCAATCAATGTGGAACGCTGCGAATCTGTTTACAGGTTGGGTTGATGTTCCTTTAACTCAAAAAGGAATCGACGAGGCTCTTGAAGGCGGTCGAAAAATAAGTCATTTGCCGATTGATGAAGTTCACACATCTGCTTTGATTCGAGCCCAAATGACGGCTATGCTTGCACTTAGCCAGCATCAGTCCAAACAAACTCCAATCTTTCAATACGAAGCCTCGTCGGAATCTCTTTCCTCGAATGAAGGAAAAATGGCAGCTTGGGCTCAAATGAACTCCGAGGCTGATCCGTCTCAAGTTTTGCCGGTTTTCGCATCTTGGAAACTGAACGAACGAATGTACGGCGACCTACAAGGTTTGAATAAACAAGAAACTCGAGAGAAGTTTGGCGATGAGCAAGTGAAAATTTGGAGACGCTCTTATGACGTACCCCCGCCAAGCGGTGAAAGTCTTGAGTTGACTGCAAAACGAACCTTACCCTATTTTGCAGAATCGATTCTACCATCTCTTGAAGATGGAAAGAACGTGTTTGTAGCAGCACATGGGAATTCACTTCGCAGCATTATCATGGATCTTGAAGGACTTTCACGCGAACAAGTACTTTCGCTTGAGGTCCCCACTGGTGTCCCAATAGTATATCAGAAACAAGAACAGGAATGGACTCGTCTCCAAGAGTTTTGAGGGTCATGCATGGAGTTTTCTGCTCGACAAAAAAACGGTTTATTCCTTGCTTTTTTGCTTGCCTCACCGTGGCTTTTGTGTCAGGCATGGATTGCTGTTGAAGCACCGAACAAAGCGTTTGAATCTATGCCCTCATGCGAACCAACTGCATCAAACTGTGCGCATTTGGGTGAGAACGATGTCTATCGTATGGATGAAAACACTTCAGTAATCATCAACCAACCCGTTGAACAGGTTTGGCAAAAAGCACTTGACTATGTTGATGATTCAGGAACCTCAATACTGTACCAGACTGGCAACGATTCAAACGGTCACTACATTCACTTTGTTGAGAAAACCATATTTTGGAGAATTCCAGACGATGTCTTCATTGCAGTCGTTCCTGTTAGTGAACAATCTTGCACGATTGAACTTCATTCCCAATCCAGAATTGGACAAGCTGATTTTAATGTGAATCCAAATCGACTTGCTGGAATTTACTCGGCATTGGCCGAAGGCTCCTCATGACAGATTTTCCCAACCGTAAGGGTAACCGTTTTGGTCAACCATAATCACGTTTATTCCTAACCCGTTCTTACGAAAAGCAATCAATTGGATTTCATGAATTTTGTGACCACTCGGAGCAACTCCGAGTGTCTTGAGTTCTTGACGAGCAAAAAACGATCTTCGTTTTCTTTTTGTCTTCACTGGTTCAGCCTTTGAACCAACCCGTCGACGAACTCCTTCAACATCATCAAACCATGGTAATGGCCCTTCAGGGGAGAATCGTAGGCCGAGAATCATATCCACGCCAGAAGTTTCCTGAGCGGCATCAGCATCAGCATGGCTCGGTATTGCGGGAGCATTTGGATGGGTGTGCAGCCAATGAGTAAATCTGCCAGCTCGTGAACCACGCGAAGTTGAAAACATATCATCCGTCCAGTCTTCAGGAAGGTGATGAACAGAGTATGAATCGCCTCGGTTGACTATATGAGCCTCTCCGATAATGAAACCCTGGCCCTGGAAAAGACCTTCCGTGTGCTCACTGCCTCGGAATTTGAGTTCCACCTCCTGATTATGAGGGGCTTCGGAGTTGATGTCCATACCCACGAGTATTTCATCGGGTAGTGCTTGCAATGCCCACCAAACCAGTTTTTCAAACAAGTGCCCTGGTAAATGGATTTGCGCAGTATACGCATCTTTGGAGGCGTAGGATTCTTGATTGTAAGTCACCATAAGTTCCTCCAACCACGCTTCGACCATCGCAATCGTAGATGCCAGTGGCCAATGATGAATGAAGGCAGCGGTCAAGTTGGGAGAAAACCTTTGAAGAGGGTCGGACTAACGACGGACATGGCGCGGAAGAAAGGCGGTTTCGGTCGTTTCATCGGCGCGATTACCGGTACTCCCTACGAGCGTCTACTCAAGCAAGTTGACAAACTGGTTTCCGAACATGAGGATGACGATCGAAAACTCGCTCGAAAACTGAACAAACTTGTCGACATTGTCGGTCAAAACTATGAGGAAGAAAACATCGATGAAGAGGAGCATGACCTCATCATCGAATCCATCGAAGAGGTCGACCCTGAGGGTCGCTCTTTCGGTAAACTCTCTGAAGATGAAGATTCTTTTTATGCCGGTGCGGTTCCTGATGCACCGGAACTCAAACTCGGCAAGCGAAAGAATTTGGATGAACTTATGAAAGCGAAAGGTAACGAGTTTGTAGGTAGTTATGGGCGTGATGAGTTTGATGAATTTAAGGCTAGAATGTCAGAGGATTTCTTCGCAGAATCAGATGACGCAATCCGTAAAGGAGACCATCAAGCTGAAATTCGAACGGAAAATCGAGTTTTTGGCGATGCAGATGAAGAACTTGAGCGCTTGAAGCAACAAATCAGTCAAGAGACTGGTTTGGTCGATCCAAATTCTGATGCCGGTTTTGAGGAAGAGGTTGTCGAGGATGAAGAAGAAGACCTCGAAGGTTACTCAATCGATGAAGACGGTGTCGAATGGTTTGAAGATGAAGATGGCTACTGGTGGTATAGGGAAGAAGGTCAAGAAGATTGGCAACCTTACGATGATTGAAGAACCGTTCATGAGAAGTCCCGCAAATCCGGTAGGTCTCCACCCCTTCGAGTTCGAGTTTTGACCTGTCCACGAGTACCAACTTGTTGCATTTCAGGCATTTTAGGG
>JASLVU010000191.1 GCA_030741225.1 Candidatus Poseidoniaceae archaeon
GATGAGCAGCGTGGAATTGATGCTGCTGTAACTTGGCTGGGAACACAAGCGTGGTCCAACGGAAAAGTAGGAATGATTGGGAAATCTTACGATGGTTCTACACCTTGGCAGGCTGCCACCTTTGGTAACCCACACTTAGCTACCATTGTTCCGATGTCGGGATTGATTGGCGTTCATGAATTGATGTGGAGGAACGGAAGCATGGAGGCTCGTGGCATGATCATGCACAACGGTGTTTATGGCTCATTCGGAATTGATGGAGATGCTGAGGACCCTGAAAATCTGTGTGAAGGATATCTCGAAGGTTACGTCAACGGTCCTGCAGCATACTTGTCCGGAGGTATGGTTGAATTTGCAGGTAACACATACTGGACAGAACGTTCTTTCCTGCAACGTGTTGTTGAAAACTACAACGGTTCAATTTACATTATTCAAGGAATGCAAGACTGGAATGTCGACCCCCACATGGCATTCCCAGCCCATCAAATTGTCGAGGCAGCTGGAATTGAAACCAAAACTCTAGCAGGTCAGTGGGCTCACGATTATCCAGACCGAAAGTCTGGACATGAGGCATTACCATCCGGTGAAGGCGCTGAAGCATATCCATACACTCTACGATGGGATTGGGCTGATGAGATGCTGTACTGGTTTGATTGGTATTTGAAAGGAGAAGGGCGAGCTCCAACCTTGGGTGTTGAAATGCAAGATAACCGTGGAGGGTGGCGATTTGAGTCAACTTATCCAGCTGAAGACACATACTATCTCGAAATCGGAGCGGCGGATATGAATCCCAGTAGTGCCTCAATGATTACAACTACTGAAACTATTACCTTATCCTACGGTCCATTTGAAGAGGACGTTTACATTGCAGGAATGCCTTCTTTCCATATCCCAGTGACACCTCATACTGCGAATGGCGCCCATGCTTATCTCGAAATGCGTGATGAATCCGGAATGCGTTTGGGTCATGCAGTCATGGATTTCCGCTTTGGCGATGGTGGACGCGATGGAGGACCTGCCTTAGTCGCTTTCACAACTGTCATGGGCAAGATGGAGTTCATGCCAATGGACGTGTTTATCCAAGCAGGTGAGACAATCCAGATTTCGATGACCCAAACCGGTCAAGATTACATTCCTTCCCCAATATCTGCTGGAGGTTATACCGTGAACTGGGCTGGAGCCACGCTTACACTGCCTTTAGTGAACCGAACTTGTGCAGACCTTTTCCAGGCTCCAATGCACGATTATCTCGAAGAATCCGGCCGAATTTGTTGATTCAATCGAACATTGAAAGGATATCTCGAAACAGATTTTGGGCGTGGCCTTCGCTTCTTTCAACCAGTCGCTTTACGATGAGTTCAGGCGTTGAGCGTGCCAAGTGATTTCGTTTAGGTGTTCGGTCAACCATGAGTTCAAGATTTGAATCAAGTCCAGTCGCTTCAATACCATCCACTCGCAAATCTTCGCGGCCCGTCGCTTCAAGAATTGACGGAGCAAGGTGTGTAACAAGCATCATTGTCGTATCTTTTTGAGATTCAGCAGCTAACAACATTCCTGCTATTATTCGAGCACCTGCTCCAGGTTCGGTAATGGCTTCCAATTCATCTGCAAGAATTAATTTCGGAGTGGGGTCGCTGACCACATTTGCTAATTCAACCAATGTTTGTTCAAGTGCACCTGCACTTTGTGTTCCTCCTGCTTTGGCCAAAATATGCAATGCATCGACTTGTCCAACCCGTGCAGATTCCGCAGGAACCGGTAGGCCCATATGGGCTAAAATACATGTATGAGCAAGCAATTCAAGCAGCGTTGTCTTTCCTCCTGAATTTGCTCCGGTCAAAAGTGCTAGTGATTGTTGATCTCCATCACCACCCGCATCACCTAATCCATAAGTGACCGGATCAGGACGGCTACCTAGCAAAAGATGTCGTCCTTGTTCCACAAAAATCCCATGTTCAACTATTTCCGGCATGACGCAATTTCGTTCATCAGCCCAACGAGAAATGCAGACCCATTGATCAAGTTCAATCAATGTACGAACGGCTTCTTCACATCTTGTACGTAAGGGGCCGAGTTTTCGTGCAAGCAGAACCATTTGCTCGACCTCTCCACTTTTCAGTTTGTGTTCTAGCGATTGGTCAATATCATCGATGACTTTCCGATTAATTTTAGCTGGCCATTGTGAAGCAAAAATATCGTACGGGCAACGAACTCCAGTTCCATTGAGCGATTCGCTAAGACTTTGTTTTGCCTTTTCCATTGCTTCTGCAATAACGTCGTTGGTCGCCTCTTGTAATCTTCTTTGAAATGAAGCACCATCGGATAATGCTTCCAATAATTCTGCACCACTCAAATTCAGTTTTGCATCATCCATTGCTTTTGCAACCTCTTCATTGACTTGTTGCTCAAGGCCTTTGACGGTCTTCCAGAGGGAATCTTTCACTTCTGCAATAATTTCCAAGTCGCCTTGGTCGCCCATATTCTCCAGAATTTCAGGAAGTTGTTCGAGTCCAACAACACTGGCATACACTTCTCCAAGAAACGGATGTTCGATTTTTCCATTTCTCGCATCTCTCACTATTTGTGCGACTACACTGAGTGTTCTGTTGTTTTGAGAGAACCAATCGATGGTTTGTTCAGGTAGAACGGCCTCTTTTTTGCTTCCTTTTGGTAAAACAATCCAACCGTCTGGAATCTCATTTGGGGCGCCTTCTCCAATCCAAGTTACCGTCTTGAACACGGTGTAATCCTTCCAAGTTTCACCTTCTCCAGGTTGTAAAACCCGACACCATTTTTTGAACGAATCGAGGGGCTGCTTGCTGACGACAACTCGTTCGTAACGTTCGTTTGCAAACCGTGTTTGCCGTAGATTTTGAAAAAGTTCACTAAGCAACCCCATTTCTGTGGAATGTTTTTTGCCGAAGTTGATTGCATGACTGACTTTTCTTCTTCTTTCAGTTGGATTTTCATCAATTGGGTTCATAGCGGCAATAACTGTGACTGTTCTAGCAGCAAGAGAGGTTTCAAATAACCAGCTTTTTCTTGGTTTTCCTAATGCTGTTGGGGTTGGTGGTGCTTTTCTTGGAAC
>JASLVU010000192.1 GCA_030741225.1 Candidatus Poseidoniaceae archaeon
CAACAGCATATTGGGAACGCCCATTTGAATTAAAAATGTCCGATAAGAATTGGTTAGGTGCCGACCTTATCTTCGATTTGGACGGAGATCACCTGCCAGGAGTCACCGATCGTGATTTTCCGGGTATGCTCAAAGTTATTCAGGAACAAGCTTGGTCACTTTGGAATGATTTTCTTGAACCAGAATTTGGGTTTGATGAGAAATATTTGCAAGTGACCTTTTCAGGGCATCGAGGTTTTCACCTCCATTATCGGGATCCTGCACTCTTTCATCTCGATTCTGAAGCACGACGAGAAATGGTATCCTTCATTCGTGGTGAGGGTGTTGACGTCAAGGGTGGATTAGCACGTTATCACGATCTTAATTCTAAGGGCTGGACCCGACGAATTCGAGATGGAATGGATGGCATGATAGAGAAATTGAGAATGATTGCTCGCAAGGAACAAGGATACAATGCGGAACTCGAGACACTGCACCAAGGTTTAATTTCCCAATCTCAAAGAGAGGGGAGGTCTTCGACGAAAGGTAAAGTCTCGATTCAAAGTCTTGCCAATGTCGTCAACCATGATTCAAGAGCTGAGCGCTTGAAAAACGGTAGTTTTGGTGTTTTGGAGAAATACGAGGGGTTGTTCTTAGATTTGCTAAAGACCGATTCATCGGTAATCTTAGGCTCGGCCGGTGAAACAGATGAAGTTGTAACAATTGATGTACGTCGCCAAATTCGATGGCCTACATCACTTCACGGTAAGTCGGGTATGCGCGTAAGTGAATTTCCATTATCCCGGCTTGACCCTGATTCTTCAACTTGTTACTCCCCATTGCATGAAGCAATGGCCTTGAGTACACAAGAGACCTTGGAGGTTGAAATGATTGTAAATGATTCTATCAGTCAATTTGGTGATGTTGTTTACGATAAGCAAATGGGTGAAAGATTTGAAATTCATGAGGCTGGAGCCACATTTTTAGTCTTGAAAGGCTGGGCGAAGATTGTTAATCGGTAATTAGGAATCATTTCAATACCAGTATTCTCGTGCATAATTAAAGGTAAGGTTCAAGACTCAATCCGCATCCAACTGTTTAGAGGTGAACCACATGGGTCTGCGCAAGGGCAAGAAAAAAGACAAGCAAACACCACCTTCTCCGGGCTTACCTCTCCCGCCACTGCCTGGTATGCCACTCCCACCGCCCAATGCTATGCCGCTACCAGCAACTCCTGCTCCGGCTACACTTCCGGAGGCTCCTTCTCCCGCCCCTCTCCCTGCTGCTCCTAGCCCTTTACCAGCAGCTCCAATGCCTCCGAGTGAGAACCCTCCTCCTGCCGCTGCTACTGCCTCGAGTTCTTCGGAAGAGAACAAATACGGTGAGTTGTGGGCAAAACGTTCAGACAAACCTCTCCAGCAAATTTTTGGTCATATTGACCGTTTGAGTAAGAAAGATACGGGTTCCTTGTTGGATAGGTACGCAGATCGATTTGGCCATTCTCTAGACAGGGAAATTGTTGTTCTTCGGAAAAAGGATAGGGAGGCAAAACTCTCTGAGATTCGCGATGCTCCAACTGTAGAACTCATTGAAGAAGACGAGGAAAGTCTTGAGAGCCAGCTTGCTGCTATCGAAGACGAACTTCGTAGCCTTCGGCCAGAATACCAGGCTGCAAAGGCTTCTGGAGATGGTGAAATTCTTGCCCAGTTACGTCCGATTCTTGAAGGTTTAATGTCTGAAAGAAAATCGATTAAGGCGATGATTCAAGGTGAACAGCCATCTGCACCAACTGTTGCTTCTGAAGCACCAGCCGAGAACAATGAAGAGGATATGTTTGTCACCTTTGTAGGCATTGTCGATGATCTACTTGGATCAGATTTGCCAGAAGAAGTCGTGTCACAATTCATTAACAGTGATGAATTTGGCATATATCAAGAAGTTGCTGGCGACCCAGATAGCGCAAGTGATGACTTACGTGCACAGTTTGTATCGATCGTAGACGCACAACTTGGAAACATGAGTGAAGAATCAGTGAATACCTTCGTTGCCTCGCCAGAATTTGAGATTTACAGTTCTGTAGCGACGCATTACCAAGCCTAATTATTTTGAATTTAGTGTTAAAAAAATGGATGTGAAACAATGGGATTACTCGACAAAGCAAATGATGCAGGTTCCAAAGCGGAAAAAAAACCTGCCGCAAAAGCCGTTGCAAAGGCAAAACCTGTAGCAAAAGCAGTAGCTAAAGCAAAACCTGTTGCCAAAGCAAAACCTGTTGCTAAAGCAGTTGCTAAAGCGAAACCTGCTGAACAGGTAATCGCTCAACCAGCAGCTGCAAAACCTGCGAAGGCAGCAAAAGCTGCCAAAGTGAAGACACAGGCAAAAGCTCGTCCTCAAGGTTTACCAGAGAACTTTGAAATTGCATCTGCCAATGCACGCAGAATTGCTTGGTTTGTTAATTTCGTAATTAACCTAGGTCCCATATTCTTGTTTTTGTTCTCGGTCACGATTCTCGATGCGTTTACAACAATATTCGCTCTCGTTGTTCTTGCAGCACTAGGTCTGAATCTTTTGGTTGTCCCGATTATGTCCGGACGAACTCTTGGTAACTTTGTTTCAAGAACAAAAAATGTTAATTCGTCTGGAAATAAGCCATTGTTTTTCCACGCCCTACTTGTCAATTCCACAGGAATTATGGCTTTGTTAGGCGTCATCTTCCTAATGATTAACGTACAGAATATTTTCAATACCAAGGGTTCTGAACAAATTTGGTCATCAGCGTGGTCTGTACTTGGTCTTATCCTCATTGTACTTTACTTCGTTAATTCCTCTATGAAGCGAAACAGTGAACTCAAGCAGGGCATGTACGATTCAATGTTTGGCGCTTATTTGGTTAAACACGTACCAGTAGAAGGTGAGCAAACCTCTGGATTCATAGCAAAACTCGAAGGAATGGCAACTTATGGTGACCGTTATTCATCCAGGCAAGCTGCGAAAGAACTAAAGCGCGAAGAAAAGGCAAAAGAAGCCGCTGCCAAGAATGCGCTTGAAGGATTGGAAAACCAATCTGAACAGGAAGAAGAATCCTCTGATGGCAGCGGAGAC
>JASLVU010000193.1 GCA_030741225.1 Candidatus Poseidoniaceae archaeon
CAGGCCATGCAGAAGAATCTCCCCATCTTTGTTGAGAAACCATTGAGCGACCGGATGGATGAAGTATCACCTTTTCTCGCAAACATCCGTTCCAACACCACCCTCATTACTGGGTTTTTACTTCGCCATCATAGCGGCATTAAGATGATACAACACCTCCTTTCAGAACAGAAAATTGGTGCGCTGAGAGAACTGCATTATTTCCGTACCACGAAACGGGATAAGCCAGAAGGGGCAGAGGCGATAACAACGCTCGCCATTCATGGCTTTGACCTTGCGATTTTGTTTGGGATGAATGATGTGGAGTTGGCAAACCCTCACGAATTCATCAACCGTCCCGCCCAAATGAGATTTGATGCAAGCGGCCCCCGAAAGACCCGACTCTTCATCGATGTTTCGTGGAATGCCGTTGAAGAAAAGCGCCATCTAACGCTTGTAGGGGACAAAGGGAACCTGATTTTGGAATTTGGAACAACGCCAAAGCTGACCCTCATCTCGAACACAGCAACCAGCGAAATACCACTTGCCAATGAGGCGACCCCACTGGCTCTTGAATGGGAGTACGTTCTCAATTCGATTTCTTCAGGCCAACCAACAGTGTATCCGCCGATAGAGGATTTGCTTTCATTGAACTCGTGGCTCGGTGTTTTGAGATCATAAGAATTGACAACAAACCAACAGTAAGGTTGCGAGTATTCAAGAATAAACAGCACTTCCCCGTATCCATGGGACTCGCATTCTCCACCGTTCAGCGCATGTTTGCTGCAAGCGCAATCGCCTCATTAGGCATCGGCTACCTCGATGGCTCTGTTATGGCCGGCATGCAGGCCATGATTGTGCTCTCAGCACTTACTGGCCTCATCTGGGGGCTCTCAGAGCGAGACATCATGACCTCTGCACTGAACCTGCAAGGAAACGGACCTTGGGGAATGCTTGCCATCGTTGCTAGCATCATCGTCTTCGCTCAAGTTTCAATTTCAATGTGGGAATTTCCAACAATTGGAGCATACATTTTGTCTCTTTCATTCGTCGGGTCGTTCTGGGTGACTGGATTTATGATCGAACCAAGCGGCAACTGATTCATAGGGCTCTAACGTCTTAAATTGACTCCGTCGGATGCGAAGTGTCAAAGGCCGAAGCCGACGACCTCGCCCCGAGTATCATGGCTACATTTGGCGACCACCCTGCACTACCCGATGCCCTTGAAGCTTTGTTGGAAGCCGACGTTCACACCGTTTTTCTCAAAGCAGAATGCCCACCTCGGGTCAAGCGAGGGACGATCGGTCAATTGAAATTGGTTGAGGTGGAGGAAAGTGGAACGGATTGGGACACGCTGCGGGTTGAAGCGTTGAGCGACGAATTGGCTGAACTGGTTGAAGAAAACCGCCACCGCAGCGACTGTTTCCTTGAAATTGACCGCAAAGGCTGCCGAGTCATCCAACTTGGGGATTTGCGTATTGCTTGCGCGTGGCCTCCTTTCTCAGATGCTCGGGAAATTACAGTTGTTCGCCCCGTCGCCAAATTGAGTATTTCAGACTACAATCTCGATGAGCGCCTCATCACTCGTTTGAGCAACCATCACCGAGGCGTCTTCATTTGCGGGCGCCCGGGCTCGGGAAAAACAACACTTGCTCAAGCAATAGCAGAATATCTCGATACTGATGTTGGGGCTTTGGTTAAGACCATGGAGGCGCCGCGAGATTTACAACTTGCAGACCGCATCACACAATACGCCCCATTGGAAGGCGACTTGGAAAAAACAGCTGAAATTCTATTTCTTGTTCGCCCCGACTTCGTCATTTTTGATGAAGTTCGAAGGGCGCGTGACTTTGAGATTTTTTCCGATGTCCGTTTGGCCGGAGTTGGCCTTTTAGGCGTCACTCACGCCAACTCAGCATTGGAGGCCATTCAACGGCTCATTGGAAAGGTGGAATTGGGATTGGTAAGCCAAGTTCTTGACACGATTATCCATGTAGAGGCGGGCGCAATTCAGCAGGTCCTTGAACTGCGTATGACCGTAAAACCTCCAACTGGAATGCAAGAAGAACTGGCCCGTCCGGTCATTGAGGTCATTGAATTTCCAAGTGGAACCATCACGCATGAAATGTTTGCCTTTGGTTCTGAAATTGCAGTTGTCCCCCTCGATGGTTCAAAGAAGGACATGTTGTCTCCTATCAAAGCCTTAGCAAAGGAACATATCTCTTCACACATCCGGCAATGGGTTGGAGTGGACTGTCAAGTTCATTTCAGTAGCGAAAGTTCAGCAACGATTTACGCGCCACAAAACATGATCGCAACGCTCGTGGGCCGAGGCGGAGACAACGTCAAACAACTCCAGGATGAATTAGGAGGAATTCGCCTCAGCATTGAATCATTTGACGAGATGCCCGCGTCGCTTGACCGCCCAAATTCATTTTGGCAGGAACGAAAAGGCGGCAATAAAGGTAAATCTGCATGGGATAATTCTCGCAAACGAGGCGGAAAAAAGGGCAAAAAATCTCGCCGTTGAGCCATTTTGTAAAACAGTGGACATCGGGCCACCCCGGTGAAAATATTGGCCTTATCTTTAAGAGTAAAGAAGGCAGGCTTCGCGATGCGAGGATTAACTATGTCCGATGAAGAAACCGCCCAAGGCGAGAATGAAACTGCCCAAGGCGAGAATGAAAGCGGCGTGATTGCCTTTCTCTTGATGAACCGTTCTTGGCTCAATGCAGTATCAGTTGTGATGATTATTTATGCGGTTTGGGCAGTCATCGAAGTATTCACCAATACCTGGCTCCACGGCCTACAAGGAATCACTTTATTTGAAACTGGAACAGAAACCAACATCGACCCAAATGATCTTCAGCGCAATAACGGCGGATGGGTTATGGCCTCTGGTGCAGTTTTTGGTCTCGTTGGCCTCGCAGTTCAATATATCTACAAAGGTGCGCCTATTGTTGACTCATCCATGACGGCTACTGCCGCTATGATTCTCGACCAAGCAACAGCAGGTCGTATTGATGAGGGAGAGTTGATTTCAAAGGCCGAAGAAGCAGCAGCAGCAGCGGCCGTAGAGGTTGCAAAGGAAACAGCAG
>JASLVU010000194.1 GCA_030741225.1 Candidatus Poseidoniaceae archaeon
TCTGTCAAGCAACCAGAATACCCAGTGGAATGTGCCCATTCCATCCTCCTTGGTCACACTGCTCTGTTCATGCATGGAATATCCGTACTCGACCATTTGCATCATTCGTCGTATACTCGGGCCGATAAGCGAAAGATAACCTTTGTAGAAGGAGTAAACGATGTCAAACGAGAGGTTGCGATTGAAGGTCATGACTGCATGGTTCGCCATCAGGACAACAACGGCATTGGTTGAATCTTTTTGCTCCCTGGTGAGCGACATCAACTCTTCGAGGGTCGAATCCTTGGTTACAACCGTCCCAAAGGTGGCAAAACCACGTTGAACAAGCGGATTTTCCAGCGATGTTGCAATCGTTTGAGAAATCTCAAAACGACGATTACGATTGACTTCCATCACTTGACGAAGACCAAAGAGTAGCGTAGCCATTATTGCAAGCCCACTCAGTGCTTCACCGAGGTTAGCTGCAGTTTCAAGATTCATGACCCCACCGTTCAATGATTTCCTTCAAAATCCCATCTATGCATTTTCAATAGATTCAGTGACGGTTTCATCACCAGCAGCAACGCTTAATTCACCGTCATCAAACTGCAGTAAGACCAACAATACCAGCGCTTGGAACGCTGCTCCTGCGAGGAAAAGGTTAGGATAACTTCCACCCACGAGGTCGAGAAGCTGCGGGGAAAGAGCATTACCGGTAAATGCCCCCACATTGATGAGCGTCATGTAAATTGAAAATTGAGTGCCACCGATATCTTTGGTAGTGAGGGACATCAAGAACGCCAGCAGGTTAGCACCGACAATGGCCCAAACAAGAGTCCAAACCAACCAAGCTGGTGTCATAAACGAAGTATCGGTCCACATAGAACGGGACAGGGACCATACGACTGTCAACAGCGTTCCGATTCCAACGGCATACGTCAATGTACGACGCGAACCAAACTTGGAACCGAGTACACCACCAATGAGGAAACCAAGCATGGTCATCAAGAACACAGGTGCGCCCTTGGTATCCAAATAATCTTGAGATTCCCAGTTCAACTCCTCAACGAAAAGGAACTCCCATTGAAAGTCAATGACACCCATGCCAGTTCCCATTCCACCTCCAATCCACATGACTGTGCACAGCAGAAGGGCGAGACGCGCCGGTTTATCACCGACAGCCGTACGAAAACCACTCACTATTTCACCAAAAGTCATCGCATCAGATGATTCGTCTTGAGTAGAATCTGATGGCGATTCACTCCATGGGAAACGCTTGTCGCCCGGACGCTCGAGAATGAACAGTGGGATGAGCATCACGACGAAAAGAAGTGGAATCTGTACGAGCAAGGCAGTTTGGAATCCTGAATCATTCAGTACCCGACTCAATCCCAAAACAGCAAACATTGCACCTATACCCTTTGCGACAAACATGAGACCGTTTGCAAGGGGTAATTCCTCCTCTCGAAGTGTATCGACTGCCAAAGCATCTGAACTGACATCTTGCAATGCAGCGAAGATATTGTGAATCAAGAAGAAGAGCCCCAAAGTTTCCAAATCTTCAGCAGGGTCATCCACAAGAAGGAAAGCAGCCATGGTGAGCATCATTCCAAGTTGAGATATCAAGACCCAAGGTCGCCGGCGACCCATTGACTTGAATTGATATCGATCAATGATGGGCCCAAGGAGAAGTTTACCGATTATCCAAGGAATCATACCCATTGATACGAGTGCCAATTTTTGGTCATCCGTCATCGAATCGTTATCGACAAGGAAAGTAACCAACGCCGTGGCAATGAAGAACCAAGGCACTCCTTGGGCAAAATAAAGAGCACAAACAGTGGTGAATCGAGCCGCACGACTCTCTTGCATATTGACTGACATGCTGTACTGTCGGCATGATGATTCCTAATACTTATCCCAACAAAAAACTCCAATTTGGATGTTTTTCTGGTACATTCGCTCAAGGAAATGCAATTTTGGATACTTGACGGCTGAAGTTAGAAGAAGAACATTCACTTTTTAAGTTCCATACTTGATGGTTTGAAGGTATCCATTAACCAGTACAATCCACCCCACACCGCTTCAATAGGTTCATCGTTCTTTGACATGCTTGCAGCGGTGAACACTTCCACTGCCTTTCTCCAACGGGTTCCAAAGACTCTGACATAGGTACCGCAAAATGCTTCAACCAAATCAAGCGATAAGTGACCATTTTTGGCCAACAAACCAATGTTATTCATACCGATCATCATGGCGTTCATGGCATCTTTTTCTTCGCGAGTCAAAGCAGCCATCTCCTGCATGGTGAGGTTTTCGTGAAGTTTGGTTGTGCTTACTGAAAAGCCTCTGTGAATCAAAGGATTGTTCATATGGTTCGCTAAATCACGCCCGATTTCATAACGTCGGTTTTCATTCCAGTACTTCATTTGACGAAGGCTGAACAGCAAAGTGAACAATATGGCTATACCGCTAACGGCCTCACCGATATTGGCTGCGGTTTCGATGTCCATTGTGAGTTCCGAGTATTCTCGCCCTCATGTAGATTATGGAAAAACCTCCAGAATTCAAATTTGGAGCAGGGTGGTGGACGTTGTGGAGTCGAGACCACTTCGCAAACTCGAGAAGTCTTCATCGCACTAGCCTCGTTAATCCGTGCTGGTCGAGGTGAAATGGCTTTGGCCATTCTTGGCAACGAACTTGAATTGATTGTTGTAAGAACATATTCTAAACCACCGTGAATTGTTCGGTGGAACAATTAAAAAATGTGAATCATTGGTTTAGATATGACAAGCATAGAAAAAAAGGAAGTTGCAAATCCACAAAAAGTCGACAAGATTGCCAAAAACATTCGATTTAATGATATAGATATCTTTGAACATTTCATTTCCATTCCTTCTTGGGCCGACCAAATCGCCCTTCTATCAAGCGTACAGGATATCTGTGCAAGAATGGAAGCCCACTTGGAACAGGTTATGGAAAAAGAAAATACAGAAATGAAAGGTGCGGTTAAAATTGCTGAGATTCTAAAGGAACACCGTCCCGATTCAAATTGATGCAGTCATGCAGGTGAAAACGTGGAAACCGAGGATTGCATC
>JASLVU010000195.1 GCA_030741225.1 Candidatus Poseidoniaceae archaeon
CATCGACTGGGATGCTGAAGGTGAAATAACAGTCTACGTTGAGAACACTCGAATGGCTCAACTTGAAATTGATTTGGATTATGAATTCAGTTCATGGGTGCCATTTACATTTGATGGTCCTGACAGTTTCTCTGTTGCAGCGAATGCAAATGAAACCTTCACAATTGACTTCGGTCCTATCGATGATGATGACGCGAGAGAATACAATCCTGGAAATACCTCGACTCTCACCGTCACTGCTGAAGAGAAAGTTGGCGACACCACCGCCAGCACCCAAGAGATAGAAGGTGATGTAAGCGTTCCAAAAATCTTTGATTTGCGTCCAGAAGTAACGCTGCCGGAAGAGAGTCTTTTTGCAGGTTCATGGATTGATATTAATGTGCAAATCATCAACAATGGTAACTTCAAGGATGCCGTAAAAGAAGCCTCGGTCCAATTTCGAAGTTGTCCGCATCTTTCCATGCCAGGGGTGGAAGACCTTTCTGACACCCTTGTCGACCCTACAAATGCTCAAAATGGAAAAGATACATTTGTCACGCTTCGCCTAGAAGCATCTTCAAGTCAACCGAACCGAGTATGCGAAGTTTCTTTGGCACTTCAATCAGAAGGCGATGATGCCACTCGGAGCCTATCCTTTGAATTAGAAGTCAAAGCAGTCGAACAATCTGATGAACCGCCCGTAGTCGAGGATGAAGATCAAGATTCAGGCATGAGCCTGACTGAAGAATCTAATTCAGTCCCGTGGATTGGTTCTTTCGAGTTGTTGGCACTCCTTGGTTTTGTGATACTGTATCGCAGGGAATAAGCAGTTAATATCCGTGAAAAAGTGATATTTTCTCTGTTTTTCTTGGGTTTTCGACGCCTCAAAGGTGTCGACAATTTTGGTTTTCCAACCTCTATTAACCTGTGGCATCAAATCATGCATGAACAAGCATTAAGTGTGGAGCGAGGTTCCGACGGTTGTTTATACCGTTGAGACTACGGCAATCGCAGAAGGAGGGTGAGATATGGCAGGCGAAGATTCGACGAAAATATCCATCGAAACATGGCTCAAAGTGGGCCTCGTTTCATCGCTTTTGCTAAGTGTTGTTGTCATAGCGGTTGTGAGTATGGATAAGACATCAGCCTTCTCTGCTTACAACAATGCTGCAGATAATTACTCGGAGCAGCAATTAACAGAGATGCGCAATGTTTTGGAAGATAAGGATTACAGCATTGCCAACACGATGTCAACTCCAATGCTGGTGAACGACTGGAATGACCCTCACCGATCAATGCTCATCATCGCTGGCCCTGAGAAGCCTTTCGATGCAGCGGAGGCGTCTGCGTTGCATGATTTTGTAACAAAGAAAGGAGGCAAAGTTATTTTGGCGGCAAGTTCAACCAATGCTCAACTTGTTGCTGCTGAATTTGGAGTCAAATTCTTCGATGCACCGGTTTATGATGACCAGCGATATTACGAAGTTGAAAACGAAGTAGGTGAGCGTCAGAATGCTGATGTTGGACGACTTTGGTCTGCCGCAAGCGTCAACAAAAATCTCAGTGAAATGGGCGATGAAAAATTGATTCCTTGCTCGAAGACTGCAGTCTCAAACGCTCAAGTCGATAACTGCCGCATGCCGGTACTCTTCCACAGCCCAACTGCAATTCAAGTACTTGATGAGCAATCCGATTCGGATAGAGATATCAAAATTCTAGCAGCAGCATCGACATCTGCCCGCGTAATCAAATTCCCTGACAATATTGACAGCCCAAGTAACCCTACGCTCGGTGAAGGAATGACTGGTCTGATTATTCGTATTGATTATCCAGTTTCTGATGTTCTTGATGTCAAGCCTAACAACGATATTGGAAAGGTCGATGTTACCGGTTCAATCGTCTTTGTATCCGACCACCAAGTTCTCGCTAACCATCTTTGGGATGCAGATATAGCAGACGAAAACGGCTACTTACAATGCACGTCATCTGCATATCTTGAGAACGGCCACAACTGTTGGAATACAGATCCAGAAGGATTGTCCAATGCTCAAGGCGATACGACATGGTTTGGAAACAGCCTGTATTTCAGTGCATTAATCTATGACATGATGGAGTTTGACAATACTGAGTTGTCGACGACCATTATTCGCTCACCATCCGAACATTACATTGTTTTCGATGAAAGCCGTCACGTATCGAGTGCATTGTCCTCTCCTTTCACCGAAGCAATGGGTGCAATTGTTTTGCTAACCAGTGACATAGTTCTCAAGTGGCTAATTATACTCAATCTCTTTGCCCTTCTTGCAATTGCTATTATGGTCGTTCCTGAAAAGGAAAACTGGCGACATGTATTCGACCTCACACGATTTAGAGAGCGTCCTAAGAAATTGGATGCTTCTCAATACCAACTGCGAACTCGCGAAGCATTCCTTTCTAAGGTTCGTCAGTTCAATGACTTGACTCGTGATGAATTCATGCGTAAAACCCCTGCGGAAGTCATGCAAATGGTTCGTGACCCGCGCCTGGTTGAGCTAATCAGCTCTAACCGTTCCTACTCCAACGAAGAATTGAGGGAAATTATTCCTCATATACGACGTTGGGGAAATTGATAATTGGAGGAAAATAGACATGCAACCCCCCGCCCCCCCAGCAGCCCCGCCCGCGCCAGCGCCAGCAGCTCCTGTGGCCCCAGCAGCACCTGCAATGCCTGCACCAGCAGCGCCAATGCCTGCGGCACCTATGCCAGCAGCACCTGCGCCTATGCCAGCAGCACCAGCAGCACCAGCAGCACGAGCCCCAGCCCCTGCAGCACCGGCCGCTCCGGCCCAGCCGAAGCACCAGACCAGCCCAGAAAATAAAGAGAAATTGAAGGCCGTAGGTTCGATTGCCAGCGCAATCAGTGCCGAGGTTCAGAAAGTTATTATTGGTAAATCACACGTTATTGATAATGTTCTGATCAACATTCTTTCAAACGGTAACCTTCTGTTCGAAGATTATCCTGGTTTGGCAAAGACATTGATGACAAACACCTTCGCTGATGCGCTCGGTTGTGATTTCAAGCGTGTTCAATTTACGCCTGACT
>JASLVU010000196.1 GCA_030741225.1 Candidatus Poseidoniaceae archaeon
CTTATTTTCATTCTTGCTATATTACTTCTCAATTCGGGATGTTTGAGCCCCCTTGAAAATAATGTCTTTCAGGGAGATGATGTCTATCCATCACAATCTTATCGTCCCTTCAATTTACAAGATAATAACGACTCACGCTTCCAGTCTTCCATCCTTGATGGGCAAGTCGTAGTCTTCGGATTCATCTATACAAATTGCCCAAACCATTGCCCTACTACTACAGTGGACATGAAATGGATACACTCGCAATTAACTGAAGATGAACTTGCCAATACCAGTTTCGTATCGATTACCGTCGACCCTTGGAGAGATGGACCGTTTGGACTCACCCAATATATGCAGGATTTCAACGTGACTTGGCCTCATCTTACAACAACCGTTGACACACTTGAGAATCTTGCGGTACTCGAAAATGTGTGGACTGATTTCTCAATAGGAATAGTTCTTACAGAAGCCAACAACAACTCGACTTTAGCTCGTGGACATTCTGTGTATTACGACATAGAACATACCACTGGAATCGTGCTGGTTGACCAAATGGGCCTGCAAAGAGTGCGATGGAATCAAGACAATTGGAACCCTGAAGGAATCCTGAGTGATTTACGATTACTCGTCAACTAACAGTCATTCGTTTTTGACTGTGTAGCCACATCGACCGCATGATTTACGATCTTTGTGAATGGCGAGAAATACTCCTGGGCCACATCCTGGGTCAGGACAGAATTCTGCTTTTCTGGTTAAGGTTCCATCTTCAGAGACGGAATACTTCGACCACTTTGCGTTCGGCTTCGGACCGTCACCCATCACTGGTCACCCCCATCATCTGAAGCAGCGTCATCAGCAGGTTGAGCAGAGCCCGAACGGAATTGCTCGTGACGCTTATGGATAAACTTCGGTTCCACGGACATCGATTCTGCATCACCGTAAATGAATGCCATACCAGTGGTTAGAGGTTGACCAAAACGCGTATTGCATTCTTTCACAACAATGCATTCTGGATTGGAACCTGGTTCAAGAGTCTTAACCAAATCCATGACTGCTTTGCGAGATGGAGTGGCATTTCCTTCATGATGCCAGCGGAAGTTAATTTCCACTCGGTTGAGTAACTTGTTTTCTTTACGTGATACGATTTCCATATTTTCATCTCCTAGCGCATGCTTACTTTGAGAGCATACTTTCCTGGCTTTTCAATTTGCAATCGCTTAGCGATTTCAGATCGAGTTGGATTCATGATAATGACATATCCTTGGTGTTCCGTAGATAGTCGTGCAGATGGGCAGCGGGGACACATGTCAACACCGTCGTCAAGAATTAAGTGACATTCGCCACATGCAAAAGGAATCTTAGCCATACATTTCACCTCACTGTTCGTCGTCATCTCCAAGCCAGTCGTGACATCCAAGACCCGGTTGTTTGCTGGTAAGTCCAATCTTTGAACGACGAGGATCGGATGTGTCTGGCGAGAGAGAAACAATACGGGCTCGGACAGAATCTCCGACACCTATGCTACGATTTGATTGACGACCTTGAATAACACCAGCCCCAACATTTGCTTCAACCTGGTCTTCCATAATTTGAGATTTATGAAGAAGTGCTTCCATTGGTCCAATCCGGACGAAAGCTCCGAATTCGTTCACTTCGGAAACAGCACCTTCGACAACTTCGTAGTCATCCATGCAGAACAATACTGCATCAAAACGAACTTTCTGGTAGATTGCCCCATCACCGTGAATAATTCGTCCACGGCCTAGTGGCTCGTGATTTGATGTCACGAGAATGAATCGGTTTTCCTCGTCGAAGCGACCTTCGAAAGCGGTCATTGATAGCCGATCGATATGGTCGTTAAGTGAAGCACCCTTGCGCATATATTCTGCTGGAATTCGAATGGTGTCTTCCTTCGTGACTATTTTGTACATCGCGTTCACCTCTGGCCGTTCTCAAAAGGCAACAGAAGAAGGAGTGGGAATTCCCATTCCGTCCTTCATGGGCATAGCCTCGGGAGAGAAGTCGACCGTAGTCATTCTCGCCACTGACGACCCCTATTTAATCCAGTCGCCCACCAAAGCGTGACTGCAAAGAAAATTATTCCCTTCAAATCTTTAACTGAATTAGGAAAATTCTGTCGATAAATGGACTATTTTAACGCACACCGCCATAAGCCATAACAACCCCCCGACACCCCTACAGTTCGATGTCGAGGAGAACATTGCAACAGGGCGTCAAAATCGCTGGAGCGATTCTGCCGGTCATGTTGTTCTTTTTCTCATCACTTTCGCCGCTCATCGTCAACTTTGAGTCGTCACATCACCACCTTAACGACGAGCAATATATCATGCCCAGTAGCGAAGCCACATTTTGGGATGATACAAAGCAACCTTGGGGACAATATGCTCGAACTCCAACAAGAAATGGAACGATGCCAGCTCACGGTCCAAACGGTGGCCCAGGGGATGGTGATGTGGCCAATGTTTCGGTTTACGGGATAATCGACAGCCCTATAGTGAACTGGGTTGCACTCGATGAAAGTGCTGATGCATACGGTTCTATTATCGCTGACTTCTCAAGCAGTATATCTGCCCCAGATGCTGCAAAAGAAAGATGTGGCGAAGGAGAATTGTTTGGAGTAACCGTTTGGTCAGATGGAACTGAGTCTATCCTCAGTTTGATTTCTGGAGATGATGCAAAAATTGCATGGCAAGTTTCACTTGGCCAAACAAACGATATTCGTTCAACACCTATCGTCCATGATATTGATGATGATGACAAACCTGAAATTATTGTTGTCTACGATACCACCAGCGCTCTTCAAATTGAAGTCTGGTCTCCAGAAATTACCTGTTCTGAGTCTGGATGGCAAAAAAATGGTCACAGTAACGAAAAAATTTGGAGTTTCAGTGATAGCGACTACAGAATAGGAATTACAAGTCCTCATCCCCCTACAAGCCAATCAAATCATCGTTCAGTCACTCAACCTTTGCTTGCTGATCTCGAACTTGACGGTGTCCCCGAACTCGTTTTAGCACTCGTTGACCAAAATACAGATGACCCAACTGTGGTTT
>JASLVU010000197.1 GCA_030741225.1 Candidatus Poseidoniaceae archaeon
ATCCGAGAGAGACTTCAGTCATGTCTTCTTCCATAGTCGTTTCATGCTGACTTGGCATTGGTTCAAGCATAATGGATGGGTGGGCATCATATGGCAGACCGAGGGGATGAGATGGTCATTGCTGGTATGCGGCCTTATTCCCCAAACGATGCAAACAACCCGTATTTGCGCTTACATCGAGGTGTGAGTTTTGTCTTATTTGTTGACAGCCTCATTCTCCTTTACATCACATCCATCATCGCTTCAGGATGGTTTGGCAATTCTGCTGGAATTGTAACCGGAATTGTTGCCACATTCTTGATTGTCGTTTGGTTAGCATACCGTGCTCGTAATCCTAAGGCATACTGGGTCGGTTGTGCAGTGATTGGAATTGCGGGATTGTTTTTCGGCTTCAATGCTCTGTATTCACTTGTCGGTGTCATCACAGGCGATGCTGTATTCCTGCTGTGGGTATTCCTCTTCAGCTGGGCAATGTTCGGTTCTTTCCGACGTTCTATGTCTCATTTTCACCCTGTTTACAAAAATACCTATTTTGGTCGTGAGCAGGGTCTACCTTCACTTGAAATGGCGGCTGGAGAGATGCTGGCTGCTTGCCCACATTGCATGGCTGTTCTCGCCATTCAGCCAAATTTACTCAGTCATGAAGATAAGTGCCCCTACTGCAACCTTCACTTGGTAAGCAAAGAATTGGCATCAATGTACGAACAAGAGTAGTTTACTCCTTGTATTCAAAAGCGTCAAAAGACGGTGCTGCTGTTGGACGATTGACCTCTGGAATCCGATGGAGAGTTTCAGATTCGAACGTAGAAGATTCCATTTCATTCTTGACAAGGTTTCGGCGTTGCAAGAAAACGGCAATACCAGCAATCAAAGCAATGAGCAGAGCGATTCTCAAGAGGATATCAAACCAAGAATCATAATTTGCGTTACCTGGAAATGGGTCATAGGCGTTGGCAACACCGTCCCCATCAGAGTCATATTTCGCATTTTTATCAAATGGAAAAAGATCGCTGTTGTCACCCAGACCATCTCCGTCTGAGTCAAGCCATTCAAAAGCACTCAACGGGAATGCATCGACGTTGTCACCTACGCCATCAAAATCCGTGTCATAGCATTCCGAAGCATTGTTCGGCCAAACATCAATATTATCACCACAACCATCAGAGTCTGAATCAAGCCATTCACTGGCATTGTAGGGGAATGCATCCGAATTATCCCCTACTCCATCCATGTCAGTGTCATTCCATTCATTATTATCTAAAGGAAATGCGTCTCTGTTGTCACCGTATGTGTCGTTATCTAAATCTGACCAGTCGTTTGAATCAAGAGGGAACTTATCCGAGTTATCGCCAACGCCATCACCATCTGAATCATTCCATTCATCATGGATTGAAGGAAAAGCATCGACACGGTCACCATAACCATCCCCATCAGAATCCACACAGCCCAGAGGAATAAGTGAATAGCCTTCCTCTAGAGGACAAACATCAGTGTTATCTCCAACCCCGTCAAGATCGAAATCTGACCATTCCGAACTATCGAAAGGAAAGGCATCTCGGTTATCACCCACACCATCTTCATCAACATCGCTACAATCCAGCGAATCTAAAGGAAAAGCATCGGAGTTATCACCACACCCATCCCCATCTGAATCCAGCCATTCATTTCTGTCCAAGGGGAAAGCGTCTTCACCATCGGGGTAGAAATCATCGTCTGTATCGATATCTCTTTCATCGGTACCTATTTCTTGCTCGTCCGAATTTAGAAGTCCATCACCATCGATGTCCGCATCCTCAATATCACGACATCCATCTGAGTCCAAGTCGTTGATGTGATTGCCAATCAACCCCTTAGGGCAGGCATCACTCGAATCGTAATATCCATCATTGTCGTCATCAGAATCTTCCTCATCGCTGCATCCATCTCCGTCATGGTCATTAGTTGTCGGAGAAAATGGGCAGATATCGACGGCATCACTGTAACCATCACCATCGGAATCTCTCTGAAATGCTGAACAACCTTCTGAATTTACTGAATCTCCGAAAGTTGTATTTGGGCAGAAATCATCGACATTCAAAACTCCATCTTGGTCCTCATCTTGCTGGTTCCATGAACATCCAGTTGAATTGGTTGATACACCAGTTTCAGTCCATTCACATAAATCATAGAGATTTATCACTCCATCTCCATCAGTATCTGGAAGACCAACTGTTTCTGTGGCGTATCGGCCAATGAACTGGTGCATGACTCGAGTAGGATGGGCTTTGTCAAAGAATAAGTATTCATCAGCATTTGCTACAACCGGGTCACCGCTGCTGCAAATCGGTAATGGAAGCAGCGAGACACCACCTGAACATGCTGAATCTTGAGTATTGGTTAACCCAAGAGACTCCTTATTGAGTAAGATATCGTTGAAAATGTTCCATGCATCGATATAATGGATTGTCACACCGAGTTCAGAGCGCATGTCGACAACGAGATTGGAAAGTTTTTGATTGTACAACACGACTTCTGAGCCAATAGCATTTTGCTGACTTTGGCTCCTGCTCTTGACTTCTGGAGTTTTCTCCAATGGAGGTAGGTTTGGAATAATAAATTCTTCCGCACCACCGGCTTCAAGTTGTCGAATGTGTGATTCCATGTTTGCTACAATGGTGTTTGCATTCGCAGTACCGTAAAGAAAATCATTTCCACCAGACCACAATGACACTATTGTTGAAGATGGTATTGTTGATTCAACGTTAGCGAAGTAGTTGGTTATTTGAGTTCCGACATTTGGCAACAAGACATAGGAATAGCCTTGACCGGTTTGAGACCCACCGTATGCACGATTGTCTCCAAGAGATGTACCTGTACCGAATGAAGTTTGAACATTGTATGCATCTGACAAATACTCGAGCCAAACCGGTCCGTTTGAAAATCGACCTTGCCAGTAGGGAGGCGATGAAAAAACTGCAGACACTACTGCACTTTGGTTCCCATTACCCATGTCGGAGAGAGAATCGCCAAAGGCGATAAGATTGGTAATTGAAGGGAATTGGGTGTGCTCAA
>JASLVU010000198.1 GCA_030741225.1 Candidatus Poseidoniaceae archaeon
ATCTGCGGCCGTAGATAATTGACTGGTTGTGGGAATTTCTGGAGTCACAATTGCAGATGTTGCTTCGCTGGCAGGCAGTTGGGTAGTTTGGGCGGCAGCAGGAGTTTCAATGCTTTGGGTAGGAGTACTGACATCAGGTATTTCCGGAGTTGCAATCTGCTCAGGGGCCTCGGACTGAGGTTGAGTAAGTTGTTGAACAGGTTGAGTGAGGTTGGAAAAAGTTGGTAAATCCGGAGTCGCGGTTTTTCCTTCATTGATTGGGCCGACTGAACCCATCAAATCATCATCCGTTTCTGACTTAACTGAAGGCGAGTACAAATTTCCCAAACCAGAATGCACTGGCTCTTGAACCTCATCAAGCGGATTCTGGTCGCCCATGTCAAAAACAACAGGGTTTTTGGGAGCATCTGATGCTTGCAATTCGACTTCTTGCTGTTGCTCAAATTCAACTGTTTGGGAGAGTTCAGGGGTGCTGCCTCGAATGAATTGGAAAGAATCCTCCTTGTCGTTTGATAGGTCATACTGGTCAACTTCTACAGCAACTTCATCAAGAGAGAGCACTGCTTCAACGGCAAACTCCTCCTTTTCCAGTTCATTTTCTTCCATCAGTGTATTCATCAATTCAGAACCTGTTGTCGTAGGAGTTGCCATGGGTTGGTTTCGAGCAGCTAAATTCATTGAGTAGTAGCACTGGACGCAAGTTTCGACGTTCTCTTCGTTGACAAATTCGCAAAAGGGGCAAACATTCCCTTCCACGGATTTCTCAGATTTTCGCCGTCGAAACAGACTGCTCACCAACCCTTCGTCAAACATTTTTGGTTTAAGCAATGGGGTTACTCGTCCATTACAGACTTCATTGTTTAAGGCATACGATGATGGTGTATGGGATGTTGGACTACACTATGGAGGAGAGGGGTAAAGTTCGCAGAATGAACAATTCCGCTTCTCAAAAAAACAGCGATAAGGACTTGTTGGAAGAAATGCCTTTGACATGGCGTCGAGGGCAAGACCATTTCACCCGTTTTACGAAGTTAATTCGACGAGAGTTGGATGATGAAACTGCGATGGTGGAAGAACGTTGGAAAAAATGGAGTAAACAACGCTTGGTCGCTGCTGGTCTTGCAATGTTCGACCTTACTGGCCGAACTCAAGGCCGTTTTTTTGGAGATCCCATTCTTGTTTTCGAAAACAAATCACGTTCACGATTACCCGTTCATCGTTTCGGACATGGTGATATTGTTCTTCTCTCAAGGGCTAGGCCTTGGGGTGAGAAAGTGATTGAAGGGATAGTTTTGGATCGTGGTCCGACTCGAATCCGCATCGTAGTCAGTGACAAACCGGGTGACTTGAAAAAGGGTACTTGGAGACTTGATCGCGGAGCAAACAGGGTCGCTCATGACAGAATGCACGAAGCATTGACGGTTTTTCATTCATCAGAGAGTGACAGTGGCACCGTCTTACGGGATGTACTGCTTGGGTCTCTGCATGACATGACCTCATCTGCTCAACGCCCTCCAGAGATTCGAGGTCAGAAACGACACGGACCACTAGGTATCGAAAAAATGCAACTCAATCCTTCGCAAAAATCTGCTGTAGAATCAGCACTCCAACAACGCCTAACGCTGATACAGGGCCCCCCTGGTACCGGTAAAACACATACTGCAATTCATCTTTTGACTGCATTTGTACGGATGGGGCGAGGACCAATTTTAGCAACTGCCGAATCCAACGTAGCAGTTGACAATTTGCTTGAAGGACTTCTCGATATGGGCGTGAATGCTGTTCGAATTGGCCGTCCCGTCAAGGTTCGAGAGCATCTTCGAGAGGCAACATTGGATGCCCAACTTGAACACCATCCTATGCAAGAAGAGTTGCGCTTTATCCGCGAACAAAACGATGACTTACGTCGTTCACTTTCCTCTCTAAAGGGGAAAGAAAAGGGGATGGCTCACCGTGATGTTAATCGCAATTTCAAAGAAATTCGCCAAATTGAATCCAATATGATCTCTGCTGTTTTGGATGGAGCCGAAGTGATATGTGCTACAACAATTGGCGTTGGCCACACGTTGTTGGGTGAGCGAAAGTTCCCGGTTGTACTTATGGATGAAGCAACGCAAGCCAGTGAGCCAAGTGCTCTTGTTCCAATTACACGCGGCTGCCGACAACTTGTCCTTGTTGGTGACCACAAGCAACTCCCGCCCACGGTTATTAGCAAAGTCGCTGAAGAAGGCGGTTTGAGTCGTTCTCTTTTCGAACGACTCATTGAATGCGGTTTAGAAGCGCATATGTTGACCACCCAATACCGCATGCATCCCACCATTCGAGAATACCCGAGCGCTCGTTTTTACGATGGCCGACTTGAGGATGGTTGTGATTCCAGTGAACGTCCACCTGCTGCAGGTTTCCTTTGGCCAGACTGGGATCATCCGGTAGCATTTGTTCCAGTAGAAGGTTCTGAAATTGTCGATGAGGAAAGTGCAAGTAAATCCAATCTTGATGAAGCTGCGATGGTTTTGTCTATTGTGAACAATTTGCTTGCTGCTGGAGACTTATCTGCTCAAGATATTGGCGTCATTACCCCTTACAACGGTCAGGTACGATTGTTAATCGATTTGTTCGAACAGGCAGGAGGTTTTGAAGAAGGCTCAATATTTGAAGGCCTTGAGATAAAAAGCGTTGATGGGTATCAGGGCCGAGAAAAAGAAATTGTGGTTTTTTCAGCCGTTCGTGCTAATGATAGAGGGGAAATTGGATTCCTTAAGGATCGCAGGAGACTCAACGTGGCTTTGACTCGTGCAAAAAGAGGAATGATTGTTCTTGGACATACCAAAACCCTTCGTCAAGACGGCACATGGAGAGCGTGGTTGGATTGGGCAGAGGAGCGAAATTTGTTTGCTTGGCACATCACTCATGGCTGATGCGGTGAGCCAACACTTGACAAAGGACTGATGCCAGCGCCTATCATGGCAGACAGTCCAGTGAGCGTGCATCAAGGCTCAGGTACGCTTGCTCAAGCAG
>JASLVU010000199.1 GCA_030741225.1 Candidatus Poseidoniaceae archaeon
ATTGGAGTCTCATTGCGAAAACCTTGGAATTCGATGTCTCTCAAGTCAGCGAGGCGGCGATTCGGCTGCCATTGCCCGAGATGCGATTGAATCGGCCAAAGCAAAAGGAATTGATGTTGTCCTTGTTGATACGGCCGGCCGAATGCAGAACAAAACAAACCTCATGAATGAACTCAACAAGGTTCGGAAGGTCACAAATCCACATCTAACGCTGTTTGTGGGAGACTCTCTCGCAGGCAATGATGCGGTGGAACAAGCAAAAATGTTCCAAGAAATCATGCGGTTCGATGGAGCAGTTCTCACAAAAATGGACACCGACGCAAAGGGTGGGGCCGGCCTTTCCATCGCCTACGCCACAGGCCGACCGATCGTCTTCGCTGGAGTCGGCCAAGGTTACGATGACCTTCACCAATTTGACCCGCAATGGTTGCTTGACCAACTGTTTGAATGAGCGCAGAGGAGAAAAACCCCCTGCACTTCCATCCACCCATGGCGGATATGTTTGCTGACGAGGATTCGGCCCGATTTTTCCAAATTGTTCAGATGCTCCAACGGTCAACCATGCTTCACATGGGATATTTACCTGACCAAGAAAACGCCTTCCACTACAATTTATTGGAGGCTAAAGAAGGGATTGAAGTCTTACGAATGTTTCAGAAAAAGACCCTGGGCAACCTCACAACTCAAGAAACACAAATGCTTCGAACGGTTATCAGTGAATTGCAAATGCAGTTTACAAAGGCCCCCCAACTTCATCGAAAGCGGCAAGAAGAACAAGCGCAGAGCGAAGTCATTCGCGAAACCTTCAACAAACCTCAAGACGGCCCGGTTGAAGACCTTTCAACATCTGCATCTTCGGAAGAAGAATA
Source organism: Candidatus Poseidoniaceae archaeon (assembly GCA_030741225.1). Lineage (GTDB taxonomy): Archaea > Thermoplasmatota > Poseidoniia > Poseidoniales > Poseidoniaceae > MGIIa-L1. Next base: position 870 of record JASLVU010000199.1, read on the forward strand.
GCGGTTGTTTGATGTGCAAGGACTCTGTGCGATGCTTTGATTGGTATGGGTCTTGTTACCGACGTGGACGACGAAGCGGCCCCGACCGTCCTCATTGTGGATAACAATCCGATGTCATCAATGCGCCTTACAAATCTCTTCAAGGCGAAGAATTTCAATATTGAAGTTTGTGAAGACGGCGATAAGGCCGTTGACGAATACATCCGTATCGATCCGGAATTGGTCGTACTATCACTTGACCTCCCTTCACTCGATGGCCATCTTGCAGCCCTTGAAATGCGGGAGCATGGTGGTGAGCAGCGCATTGTTTTCGTCGCCTCCGCTCGGACAGCAGAACTTGCTCGTAATGCCACTTTTTCAGCAGGAGCAGTAGCGTGTCTACAAAAGCCAATATCAGCAGAAACCCTTGAAGCTTCATGGAGTTCCATTCTTGGGTCCATTCCAGAAGCACCTGGTTTGGAGGATTTGGATTCCCTCTATCCCGAAGAACGCGTCAAGGTGGAAGCTGACATTGGGGCCATGCTGCCGGACCTGCCGCTACCCCTTCCCGCACTCCCCCTTCCAGACTTACCGGAATTGCCCGGGCTTGTTGCAGAAGTGGCATCCCCTCCAAAAAAGAAGAGTTGGAAAAAGCGAGGGGCACTCCTTCTCATCCTACTCTCAATCGCAGCAGGAGCGGCGTATTATCTCGGATACCTATCGTTTTAGTCAGCGATTTCTACACCATTTACCAATTCATTCATAGCCGATGGACTTGTAGTGTTTTCATGAAAGGACAAAAAGCGCTTGCGATTTCTCTCATTTCTTTGTTCCTGTGCGCCGGTTGTTTGGGCATGGTCGAACCAGACGTTGAAGTTCCGGACGTTGCCCTTCCAGATAATTGGGCAGAGATTCCTGCTCGGAGCCTTGGCGCGCCACAACTTCAAGCCTACGATGACTGTGAAGACTTGGAACGCTCACTAAAATCTTCGATCGAAGAAGAGTACAGAGTACAACTTTTGCAGGCGGCTGCCGAGGAATATTACTACGGTGGAGGAATGTGGATGGAAGACGATATGGAGCTGGCTGCCGATACCGCAAGCAACGCAGAGGGAGGCGGCGCAGCCCAACCCCGCACCACTCCTGCCCGCGTTGAAGGAGAGGATTATTCAGGCACCAACAATCAAGAGTCGGGCGTTGATGAGGCCGACTTTGTCAAAACGGATGGGTACAATATTTACTATCTACAAGGCCAGAAACTTCACATCTTCGGCGTCCCAGAATACGGCCAATTGACCGACTTGTCAAACACAACGGTGGAGGGAACGCCTCAAGCAATGATGTTGGACGGTGACCAATTGGTTGTGATTTCAACATTAAGCCCGTGGGGACTTTCCCGAAGCAATCCGGTGATCGAGGAAATGGGCTGGGATGGAGATTATGGAAATTGGAGAACTTCAAGCCTTACCAAATTTACAGTTTATGATGTCAACAACCGCAGCGAACCAGACATTGAACGAGAGTTGTACATTGAAGGGTCATACATTACTGCTAGAGAAGTCAACGGCACGGTGAGGACTGTGAGCCATGCATGGATGGACGTGCAGGGGCTGCAGACATGGCTTGACTTACCAACAGGTTACTGGAATCTTGATTACGACGACCCAATTCGCAAAGAAATTCGGGAAAAGGTTGCCTGGCAAACCATCCAAGACAATCGAGAAGCACTCACTAACTTTGCTCTCGAAGACCTCCTTCCGCAAGTGTATGAATACAGCAATGGAGCCGTAACCGCCCATAAAATGACGGACGGAGAATGTGCGGATTTTGTTGCTCCCAAGGAAGGTTTTAGCCGTGGAATTTCCAGTATATTTTCACTCGACCTCACCGCTTCAGAATTTGATTTTGAAGTGGACCATGTTGTCGGCACCTATCCACAAGTTTACGCATCCCAAGACCTTCTTGTTCTGGCAGAAGGTGCCTTTGACTGGTGGTGGTTTTGGGGCAATGATGAACTCAACGAGATGCATGTCGAGTTCAAGAAGAAACATGCCTTGACGGTCGTCCTTGCCTCTGAGGGATATCCAACGTCAGCTATCAAAGGACGAAGAATCCTCGGAGCGGACACAGCGCTCGACTCCAACACTAC